>JACRDW010000088.1 GCA_016212785.1 Methanobacteriota archaeon
CATAGTCACAACCAAGGACGGAAAAACTTTAGAAAAGAAAATCAGAGAATTCGAAGAATGCGTTCCCGAGTCCTGCAAACTGTGCATTGATTTTACAGCAGGTTTTGCGGACATAAGCGTGGGCGGGGTTGGCACAGAGGCAGGATGGTCTACCGTAGTTGTGCGCTCGGATAAGGGAATGGAGCTGTTTAATCTCGCTCTTGAAAAAGGCTACGTCGAAGCAAGAGAAAGCGTTAACCTTGAAGAAATAAAGAAGAACGTTTTCCTGAAGAAAGATAAGAGAAAAGCTGCCTCGCAAGCGAGGGAAAAGGAAGGAAAATATGTACCAAGCTACGGCTCGGCATGAACGCCATCTTCCTCACGGAAGTGTGCTTGTAATCGGTGCAGGAATTGCAGGGCTGCAGGCAAGCCTAGATTTAGCTGACTCTGGGTTTAAGGTTTACCTCATTGAAAAGTCGCCCGCAATCGGAGGAAAAATGGCTCAGCTTGACAAGACCTTCCCGACAAACGACTGCTCGATGTGCATTCTCGGACCAAAAATGGTGGACGTTTCCCGGCACCCGAACATAGAGCTTCTCACTTCCTGCGAAGTGGAAGAAGTTAAAGGAAGCGCAGGCAGCTTTGAAGTAACCATAAAGCAAAATCCAACTTACGTGGATATAAAAGAGTGTAACGGCTGCGGGCTCTGCTTTGAGGTCTGCCCTGTTAAGCTGCCGAGCGAATTCAACGAAGGAATTGGTACGAGAGGGGCGATTTACAAGCCCTTTCCTCAGGCAGTTCCGAATGTTGCAACCTTGGACAGAGAGCACTGCACAAACTGCTCGCTATGCGAGCTCGTGTGCGGGAAAAACGCAATCAAGAGAAAAGACGAAGAGAAAAGAACAAAGATAAACGTCGGCTCCATAATTGCTGCAACAGGCTATGAGCTGTTCAACCCTTCAGCACTGGAAGAATATGGCTATGGAAGATATGCAAACGTGATAACCAACCTGCAGTTCGAAAGGCTGCTGTCTGCTTCGGGTCCAACAGGAGGACATATAATAAGACCCTCGGACGGAAGGGAGCCCAGAAAAATCGCCTTCATCCAGTGCGTCGGTTCTCGGGACGTCAGATACTCTCCTTACTGCTCTCAAATCTGCTGCATGGCGAGCACAAAAGAAGCAATAATCGCAAGAGAGCATTCCCTGGAATTGAAATCGTATATATTCTACATGGATCTGCGTGCCTTTGGAAAGGGATTTCAGGAATACGTCAACAGGGCAAAATCAGAATACGGAGTGGAGTATATCAGGGCGAGACCCTCGCAAATAAATGAAAAAGATGGCAATTTGCTAATCAGCTACGAAGACACGTTTACCGGAAAAACCGAGCAGATGGAAGTGGATTTGGTTGTTCTGGCGCCTGCGCTCAAGCCTGCTCAAGATTCTGTTAAAATTGCAGAAATATTAGGTGTAGAAATAGACGACTTTGGATACTTCAAATCTCCAGAGCACGCTCCATTTAAAACTTTAAAACCAGGCATATACATCAACGGCGCATGCCAGTCTCCAAAGGATATCCCAGACAGCGTTGCCCAGGCGAGCGGTGCTGCTTCCCAGGCAGAGACTTTGCTCAGCAGCGTCAGGGATTCCCTGACTAAGAAAAGAGAAAAAGTGCAGGAGAAGGAACTCGCAAAGGAGCCGA
This sequence comes from Methanobacteriota archaeon, assembly GCA_016212785.1. GTDB lineage: Archaea > Hydrothermarchaeota > Hydrothermarchaeia > Hydrothermarchaeales > JACRDW01 > JACRDW01. Next base: position 1,684 of record JACRDW010000088.1, read on the forward strand.
GAATCGGTGTTTTTGTGTGCCACTGCGGCTTGAATATCGCCGGGGTGGTTGATGTAAAGAAGGTTGCAGAGTATGCGCGCTCGCTGCCGAACGTTGTTTTCGCAACCAACACCATTTACGCCTGCGCCGACGATACTCAGGTTACGATAAAGAATGCAATCAAGGAGCATGACCTGAACCGCTTGATAGTGGCTGCATGCACGCCTCGCACTCACGAGCCGCTGTTCAGGAGCACGTGCGGAGAGGCAGGACTGAATCCATACCTATTCGAAATGAGCAACATAAGGGAGCACGACTCCTGGGTTCATCCGAGAGAACCTGAAAAAGCTACCGAAAAAGCCAAGGATTTGGTTAAAATGGCGGTTGCGAAGGCCCGACTTCTAAAGCCTGCAAAAGGGGCAGAAGTAAGCGTAACACCTTCTGCGCTGGTAATAGGAGGGGGGGCGGCAGGACTGACGTGTGCCCTGGAAATTGCAAGGCAGGGCTTCAGCGTACATCTGGCAGAGCGAGAAAGCGAGCTGGGGGGAAAAAATAAAGACATGGTCAAGCAGCTGATAGAAGAAGCCAGAGAGAAGGTCGCAATCCATACGAACAGCGAGGTCAAAGAGGTGAGAGGCTTTATTGGAAATTTTGAAGCAGCGATAAATGAAGAAAGGATAAAAGCGGGTGCAATCGTCGTCGCAACCGGAAGCGAGGAATTTAAACCAGACGGAAACTATCTGTACGGAAAAAACGAGAATGTGCTGACTTTAGGCGAGCTCGAAAGCAATTTAGACGGCATCGAGTACGGCAGCATTGCATTTATACAGTGCGTCGGAGCAAGGGACAAAAATTACCCGGGCTGCTCCAGAGTGTGCTGCATACAGGCGGTTAAAAATGCGATCGAGCTGAAAAACAGAAAAAAAGATGTATTCCTTCTCTTCAGAGACATGATGAGCTTCGGGAAATATGAAGAAGAGTACAGAAAATCCCAGGAAATCGGAGTAAAGTATCTCAGATACGCTCCTGAAAATCCTCCGAAAGTTAGGGAGGAGAACGGAAAGTTAATCCTTACCGTCCGCAACCCACTGCTCGGAAGCGAGGTCGAAATAAAAGTGGACAAACTCGTTTTGAGCGCTCCTCAGATTCCTGCGAGAGGAACAGAAGAGCTTCAGAAAATATTAAAGGTGCCCCGCTCTCCAAACGGCTTCTTCATGGAGGCGCATGCAAAGCTTCGACCCCTTGAATTTACTTCAGACGGAATTTATTTATGCGGAGCTGCACAGAGTCCAAAGGAGCTTCCTTTAACAATCGCCCAAGCTTCCGGTGCAGCCTCGAGGGTCTGTGCCCTGCTCTCAAAGGGAGTAATAGAAACAGAGGCGATAACGGCGGTGGTAAACGAAGAGCTCTGCATCTCGTGCGGCAGGTGCATCGAAGTTTGTCCTTTCGAGGCGATTTCGGTAAATAAGAACGAGAAAAACGAGAACAAGGCATGGGTTAACGATGCGCTCTGCAAGGGCTGCGGAACCTGCGCAAGCATCTGCCCGAATGCAGCGATAACTCCGAGAAACTTTGAAAGAGCGCAAATCATAGCGATGATTGATGCACTTGCGGAGGCAGTAGCATGATTCTCAGCACTTCGCCGACAAGCGTTTCGCATAAGGAGGAGCGAATGTCGTCTCGTGCCGAGACCCACGACACTCGTTCCGAAGGAACGATTGCAGCAACCGTGTCGAGCACTCGCTTGCGAGGCGTCGCTCGTGCTGCCGATTATCATCGGAGCGAGGACGAACAAAATGCGACCGAAGTGAGTGCGAGGGTGACATACGAACCGAAAGCAATCGTATTCGCCTGCAACTGGTGCTCCTATGCGGGTGCTGACTTGGCAGGCGTTTCGAGGATGCAGTATCCGACGAATATAAGAATTGTAAGAACGATGTGCTCAGGAAGATTCGACCCGGCATTTGTTCTCAGAGCATTTGAAAAGGGAATAGATGGTGTGCTAATCTTAGGCTGTCATCCTGGAGACTGCCACTACATAGAAGGAAATTTAGAGGCCGAGAAAAAAGTGACCACGACAAGGCGCCTGCTCGAAGCGCTCGGGCTTGATTCCCGGAGGCTCAGACTGGAGTGGGTCTCTGCAAGTGAGGGAGCAAGATTCGCAAATCTGATAAAGGAATTCACTGAAAATTTAAGAAATCTGGGACCGACTCCGCTGAAAGGAGGCAAGTAAAATGGCTGAAAAAGAAGAGCCCAGAATCGGAGTATTCGTGTGCAAGTGCGGATTGAACATCGCAGCGTCTGTAGACGTCCCTGCTGTCGCGGAGCATGCTGCAAAGCTGCCAAACGTCGTTTATACCGAGTGGAGTACATACACGTGTGCGGACGATTCCCAGGAAAAAATTCAGCAGATAATCAAGGAGAAAAATTTGAACAGGGTGGTGGTCGCTTCCTGCTCCCCGAGGCTACACGAGCCAACGTTCAGGAGATGCGTTGCACAGGCAGGACTTAACCCCTATCTCTTTGAGATGGCAAATATAAGAGAGCACTGCAGTTGGGTGCACACACGGGAGCCACAAAAAGCAACCGAAAAAGCCAAGGATTTAGTTAAAATGGCGGTTGCAAAGGCAGCGCTGCTCGAGCCTCTTCCAACTTTTAAAGTCCCGGTTACCAGGAGCGCATTAGTTCTCGGCGCAGGGGTAGCAGGAATGCGTGCCGCTCTTGATTTAGCGGACATGGGCTTCGACGTTTATCTCGTAGAAAGGCAGCCGAGCATTGGCGGAGTAATGGCTCAGCTCGACAAGACTTTTCCGACGCTGGACTGCTCGATTTGTATAGAAGGACCAATGATGAGCGACGTGGGCAAGCATCCGAAAATTCATCTTTTAACCTATCATGAGCTGAAGAAGGTAGAAGGCTTCGTGGGAAACTTCAAAGCAACTGTTGTAAAGAAACCCAGGTACGTAGATACAGTTGCCTGCAACGGCTGCGGAATATGCTATGAAGTCTGCCCTGTAAAACTTCCAAACGAATTCGACCAGGGTTTAGGAGCGAGGGGGGCGATTTACCGCCAGTTCCCGCAGGTCGTGCCGAACAAAGCTACCATAGACATGGAGCACTGCACAAACTGCGGCCTGTGCGAACTTGTGTGCGGACCTAAGGCGATAAAGCGCGACGACAAAGAAGAGGAAAAAGTGCTCGACGTTGGGATGATAATCGTAGCCACCGGCTACGACATCTACGACCCGTCAGAGAAAAACGACTACCATTATTTAGACTATCCGAACGTGATTACTGCCCTCGAATTTGAAAGAATAATGAATGCAAGCGGACCTACGCTAGGGCATGTAATAAGACCTTCGGACGGAAAAGAGCCCAAAAGAATCGGCTTTATCCAGTGCATAGGCACGAGAGACAGGGGAGACGACTCCTACTGCTCCGGCGGCGTGTGCTGCACTTATACCCTAAAGCTGGCACAGATGATGAAGGAAAAGCATCCAGAAACTGAGGTCTATATTTTCTACATCGACATGCGCTCGATTGGAAAAGGCTTTGAGGAGCTTTACACGAGAACAAGAAAGGCAGGAGTGA
>JACRDW010000089.1 GCA_016212785.1 Methanobacteriota archaeon
AGTAGCGCGGCAATGCCTCCAATCCCCTGCAGCCTTTCTCCAGCCTCGTGCTCGGTCGATATTATAATCGCTTCTCCCTTGGTTTTTTTTGTTTTTTCTATGAGCTCGTTAGAAGCTTCGCTTCTTCTCAGGAAAGCATCGCTTATCAGAAGCTTTTCGACGGCTCCGTATTCTAGTGCTTTTTTCACTTCCTCCAAGCCGTACGTTGCAAGCATTGTATTCTTTCCTATTTCTTCGAACAGCTTCTCTACTAAATTGGTCTCCAGAGAAACCCTGCTATTTTCTACTATTCTATCAACTGCACCGCGCTTGAGGACTTCCTGCACTCCCGGCCTTCCGCCCGCGCCGGTGCTTTCCAGATGGCAGATTTCTGCGATTTTTGGATGTTTTTCCTTCAGGAAAGCGAGCAGATTTTCTTTTGTGAAGCCGGGACCGTTTATAATCACAGCCTTGATTTCTTCTTTCTTCAGCGTTTCGCTGATTTTGCCTGCAACCTCGCTGTAAAATTCTTTCAGACTATTTTCATAGTCCTTTTCGACGCGCTTCCCTGGTACTTGAGTAGTAACCCTGACTGGAAAATCCAAGCCATATCTTCTCACGAGCGCAAACTCTGCCTCCCCTTCCTCGACACTTACTATGAGCACCAGGGGCGTTTTCGCAGCCTGCTCCGCCTCTTTCAGCCTTTCAATCTCCCAGCCTTTCCACTCAGCTTTTGTAACCGCAATCACGTCATTCGGCTGGACTTCTATGGTTTGATACGAGCCCAGAGAGATTATGTCTTCCGGACCGCGCTCGATTTTCCCGGTGATGCGCAGGCGCATAATGTAGGGATGAAATTCTACGTTTTCAGCTCTAATATCCACTGAAATAGGCACTCGAACGCCCTTGTCTGCCCTGAGCTTTTCCTCGTCCCTAATTCGTCTGTAGCTCCTTCCGGAAATCAAATCACCGGGAATAATTATATTCTTAAGGTACCATAAATCATCCAGCGTCTCTGGCTTCAGCTTTATTTTTCCTTCCTTCAAGTTTCTGTGGATTAATTTCATGTATCGAATTCTGCAATACGCTCTTATATATCTTGTTCGAATTATCTTATGGTGAGAAGAAAGTGTTGCTGGACGACTTCATCGGCAGCAAGCCGGTAATAGTGTACGATATGCATGAAGCAAGGACTTTCGTGGTGCGCTATCTAAAGGAATTCAAGGACGTTACGGTGATAGAGAGACCCCTTGATATCGCAGACTATCTTGTGCAGACGAGCGAGGGCACGATTGCGGTCGAGCGCAAGAGGGCGAGCGATTTTTTAACGAGCATCTCTGACGGAAGGCTTTTCACGCAGATTGAGCACCTGCTGGAGTACGAAGATGCGAGGATAATTCTGGAAGGCGCCATTTTCACAAGCTCGAAAAGTGGCAGGTGCTACAGCATAGATACTCTGGGCAAGGTCATAAATCCCAGACGCTCTGCTCGAACGCAGCCCCGCACGATGTGGAGCACGCAGTTTTTCGTGCATCCGCATGCATTAACTTCGATATTCAAAAAAATTCAGGATATAGGCATAAAGATAATACCCACCGGCAGCGCCTATGACACCGCTGACGTACTGAGATTCTGGGCCACCAAGAGCGAGACAAAGGAGTATCTCTCAATACGGCACAAGAAGACGAAAATTTCTGATTTGGACAAGCAGCTTTTTTTGCTTTCGGGCTTAATCGGAGTGAGCACCGTACGGGCCAGCGCCCTGCTTAAAAAATTCGGCACTCCGATGCGTGTTTTCAACGCTTTTCTCGAATATTCTCCGAAAAAATTTCCAGTCGAGGGTATAGGAGAAAAAACTGTTGCGGAAATTAAAAAGATGCTTATCACGAATCTGCTCGACGTGCAGCCGAGCAGATTAATCGAGCACGAGTTCAGAGAAGACATAGAAGAGCTTGAGGAGATTTTGCACAGAACCGAGAATGAGCTTAAAGGAAAAACAATACCCGAGCTAAAAGAAATTGCGAGACAAAAAAATATCAAAGTAACTGGCACAAAAAACGAGCTGATAAAAAGATTGCTTGACGTCATGCCCGAAAGTGAGAAAGTGAACATGCCTCTGTTCATAGAAAAATATGAGCGGCTGCTGAAGATTAAGACAGAATTCCAGAACGTGCCAGAGCATTTGCAGAAGACGTATGAAAGGTTTAAGAAGCTTGCTCCCTAACCTCACTCCCACCGCCGGGCAGAAGCTCCTGAATTTCCTCGAGCGCAATTCCCCTGATTTTTTCTCTGTCCTCTTCGCTGGCTTTTTCCAGCAGCCTGCTTTTAATTTTTTCTGCAATTTCCCTGCTCTTCGCTCTTCCCGGGAGAATTCTAACGAAATATTTTGCCTGCTTTTCGACTGCCGAAGTCGGACCGCCTACAACCTTTATAATATCATCGAACTTAACTCCAACTGCAATCTCTACCCTGCCCTTGCCAAAATTTTTCTTCCCCCGAATCACAAACGCTCCCTTCACAACGTATTCGCCGTGCTCTGCTGTTTTGCTCACCTGCCCGGGCGTAACCCAGTATACGTCCAAGCCAAAAATGTTGTGCTTCCATGCTTTAGAGTAAGAGGCAGCAAAATCAAAAGCCTCCTGCACCGTTGCTTCAGGAGTTTCCTTTCCTTCTGTCTTTATAACAACCGCGGGTGCGCCGTGAATGTCTGCATGCACGAAAATATCGTTGCTCTGCATGTGTTTCTTTACCAGCGTTTCATTGGTCGCAGCATCCCTGCCACCGAGCATTAGGAAGCCGTCAGATGAAAAGAACCACCTGAATTTTTCGTACCACTCCTTCTTTCTCGCTTTTCTTTTCTCCGGCTTTTTTTCTTTCAGTGCAATCGCTTCCCTGCCTCTTTCCCTAAGCCCCCTTATTTTAGCCTCGGTATCCCCTATCGACTCTTCCACCCCTGCTATCTTCGCCCCAGCTTTCTTGCTTTTTTCATAGTAGAAATTAGCATTTTGCGCTGCGTTTTTCTTGATGTCCAGTCTGACCTTACTGCCGTTCAGCTCCAGGACTAGAATACCCTCTCCTGGCAGGATTTTTTTGATCAGCTTAGCCTCCGGAATTCTCTCTTTTCCTTCCTCAATTTTTTCTGCAATTTCATTCCAGGAATGCGTCTTTCTGGCATTTGAAAGCGCGGTCAGGATATTTTCTATGCTTCCGAAGTTTGCGTAAATCAGATTTCCGAGCTGCTTATACTCTTTCTCAATCTTTCTGTATTTCTCAAGCACACGAACCTGCTCTTCCAGTCTCGCCTCAAATCTTGAGATTTCTTTTTCAAACTCCACATTTCTTAAACCTTCAACTCTCTCAATTTCGTACTTGGTGAAGTACTCGTCCACAGCCTTGTTAAAGGAATCAAATTCCTGCATTCTCTTGCCTTCGTAGATTCGGAGTTTGAAGGGCACTACATCCGCTGCTACATTGCCCTCAAAAATGATTACTGGCTTTTCCTTGCTGACTAAATTTTTTAGCTCTACCAGTGCATTAAAAAGTCTTGAAGCTTCTTCATCTGTTATCCTCTCTTTGTTCTTTTCCACGCCTGCCCTCAAGCAGAGCTCTTCGGCATACAAGCCTCCCAATCCCAGGGGCGAGGCAAGCGTTCTCACGACATCTGACTTGGATTCATTTATTATCCGCATCAGCTCATCCTTTGGAACCTCAAAGGGATTTAGCCTCTGCGGCGGATATTCGTACGCTGCCTTTCCGACCAAAGAGCGGGCTTTGAATCTCTGCGGCTTCATTACCGCAAGAATTTTGTAGTTTCTGTCGGTCAGTATAATGTTTCCTTTACCAAAAAGCTCGCCGATTAGCTTGAATTCCTCTCCAGCTTTTCTGAAAGTCAGCTCCACTATGCGGTCAAAGGCAACCTGCTTTATCTCAGTTAAAACCGCATTTTCTAAATACTTGCGAAGCGTCATTGCAAAAGTGCTGGGCTTCTCAGGACTCGGCTTTGGATACTCTGTGAGATGGATGCGCTTTCCTGCTTCAATAACGAGCTCCTGTTTTCCGAGTTCCTTTACGTTCAGCTGAATCTTCAATTCCTGTGGAGAAACCTGGTAAACTTTATTAATGCGAGCGTTCTCTAACTTTTGTAGCTCGCCTGCTATAGTGAGAATATCAAAACTCGACATTTCTGTTTTCATGGTAGAATTTATATAAGCTTGCATTTAAAAATATAGCCTAGTATGGATAAGGAAATTGAAAGGAAGATTGGTCTGCTGCATGCGGCCGCGGGTTTTGCTGCAGGCATAATTTCAGGCTTGTATCTAAGTGAAATAAATTTAACGCTGCTGAATGTGCTCTTTTTCGGAATTATTGCTGCGTATCCATTAAGGATTCTTTCAATGAAGCTCTTTAACCTCTCTGAATTTTTACTCAAGGACTGGCTGACGAAAGGATATCTTTTATTCTTCATTGTCTGGATAATACTCTGGACCTTTGTCTATAACCTTTAAAGGTGCGATATGAGAGTTATTTGCATCACCGGCATGCCGGGTGCCGGTAAAAATGAAGTCGCAAAATTTTTTGAGGAGAAGGACATTCCCATCGTGCACATGGGAGACGTTGTCAGAAAGGAAGCAAGGCGCAGGAGGCGGAGAATAACCCCTGAAAATCTCGGCAGAATTTCCCTGGAACTTCGGAAGAAATTTGGAGAAGAGGAGATTGCAAGACGCTGCTTCGAGCGAATTGGAAAAATGAAGGGCGATGCCCTTGTAATCGAGGGGATAAGGAGTCTGGAGGAAATTGCTTTTTTCAGAAAAAAACTCAGGAATGTCTATACTACTGCCGTGCACAGCAGCCAGAAAACGAGGTTTCTCAGGTTAAAAAAAAGAGGACGCGGCGACGATGCAAAGCGCTGGAAGGAATTTGAAGAGAGAGACTTAAGAGAGCTCGGCTACGGGATGGGAAGCGCAATTGCGCTCGCTGATTTTTTGCTCATAAACGAAGGAACATTGGGGGAGCTGCGGGAGAAGGTTAAGAGAGTCTATGAGATGGTAATGAGATGACAAAATGGCAACCAAAACCAAGGCAAAATTAACCTGCCCTGAGTGCGGTTTCGTCCAAGCTGTAGAGATGCCAGCCGACGCCTGCCAATTTTTCTACAAGTGCGTCAATTGCAAAGCCGCGCTTACACCGAGAGCAGGCGACTGCTGCGTCTTTTGCTCGTATGTCGATACTCCATGCCCGCCAAAACAATCGAAAATTTAGCGGTTACATACCGTCTCACCACAGCTTATTCCCTGACCAAACTCCCTCGCCCTCTGACTTTTTCGTGTAGCTCTCTGCCTGGTCGAGGTTCGCAAATTTAAGCAGCGAGCCGTAGTCTTCCAGCAGATGCTCCAGGCTGTTGAGCGCTACGTTCTGGGTGAATCTCTTGTAGGTGTCGTATATTTCGCCTGTGAATTCCTTCAGCTTTTCTTTTACGTCAAAGAAGGTGGCTGCGTTTTTTATGCTGAATAGAAATTCCTTATCCAAGTACCTGCAAAACTCGAAAATGAAGCTCTGGATGACGTATCTGTTTGAGTAGCTGTCCCGGTTCATTCTGGAAATCAGGTCTATGAACAATCGCACCTGCTGCTCCACGTGCTCTTTTTCGGTTATGTCCTCAAAAAAATTGTTGTTCTTTCTCAATGAGGTAAACTCGTCTCTCCCCTTGGGGCTGGTTTCCCTCTTGTAAGCCTGAAGGGCGATTTCGAATTCTTTTTCTCCGAACATATTCTCACACTTCCTTTGGTTTACTTTTCTGTTTTACCTCCATCGCACAAATTCATAGGCATATTCATATAACTTACTTATGCTGGAATAAAACTTGTTATAATCGCCTCTTTAAATGTTTTTGTTTCGAATGGTAATGATCGCATTTTTTTGATTTCATTAATAAAGGAGATACAGAGAAGGATATCACTCATTTATCGCTGCCTCGTACTCTTTTTTAACAGCTTTCTTTATAAAAATTTATCTAGGCTATGAAATAATAGTTTGTGATGGATAGAGCGTTAATAGGACAATCGAGATAGAAAAAAGTTTATAAACGCTTGTTACTATTAACTTCTATGTTTGACGGAACTAAATTTAACAGCTCATTTGAGCGACAGTATTTTAATTTTGAGAATAGGTTGGGTAAAGTAGAGACCGAAGAATCGTTTGATCAACTATTTTTTGATTTTGATGACCGGCTATACCCTTGGACTACGGTTTATCGATATATGCTTTTCATGTCCCTCGACGACGATATTCAGCTAATGGTCGGGATTGGACAAAAAAACATTCCTGATTATTATATAAATGGATCAAAAATAACTTTCGGGTCCTCTCCACCTGATTATAAGGTCGGGCTGTCTTATTGGTGTCATTCGGAGGATCTGATTCATAAAACAAAGAATGAAGTGATAAGAAACACAGGCGATAAGATTACTTCAGAAACTCTACATTTTCAAAGGATAGATGAAGGATATATACTCAAAATTGATGAGATGAATACAGACCTCAAAATAAAGGAACAAGACGGGCATGACTTTCTACGCTTCAAATTCATCTTTTCTCCATTTTATAGATGTAATAAGTATCTGCCATTTTACGGGACAATTTTAGGCAAGAAAACAAAAGGAATAGCGATCATGCAAAAGGTAAACATAAACATGCCGTTCATACCTTGGGTTTGGGGTAGGTCTTTCTTCGAAAATGGCGCCCAATTGAACTTCTATGAACCCCGGGTTTTAGTTCCGCTTTACAAGCGTCTTAATTTCCAAATCGATGGAGAGGTATACAAATTCGAAAAAAGCACGAAAATCGAGATGATATCTGGTGGTAAATACCCTTCATGGAAACTCTCTGGCAAGACAAGGAGAGGGGAAGAGCTTGACGTTGATATAAAGTCGTATGCGCACATATGTAACAACTTCGAGACTAAGAGAACATGTTTTTCGTATAGCGAATATCCCTCAAAAGTTACAAAACTTAAGTTTAAAAAAGGCAGTAAGACCATCACGTTAGACGATCTAGGGAACGGTGCTACTAACTGCGAGAATGCACATTATACAAAAAAGATATAAGCAGAATTTTTTATCATCGTATCCTACCGCCCTGATATTTCCCGCTGTAATTATCTGCTTTTCCATAGACCTTTGAGAAAACTATCTGCGCAATTCTTGAGTTTTTTTCGAGTATAAATTCATGCTCTGTTTCGTTCTTAATGCCGAGCGTTAATACGCCGACATAGCCC
>JACRDW010000080.1 GCA_016212785.1 Methanobacteriota archaeon
AAGACCAAGGAGCGAGGAATGAAATGACGAAGCGACGAAGGGATTGAAAATGAAAGAAGTAGAGGGCTACCTTGCGAGCATCGTGGAAAGCTCGGCAGACGCAATAATGAGCATTGACCTAAAGGGAACAATCACGTCCTGGAACAAGGGCGCAGAAGACATCTTCGGATACAAAGCGAAAGAAATCGTCGGGAAGCACTACCATGTTATAGTTCCCAAAGAGCTCCGAGGGGAAACCGAGGAGCTCAGAGCGAAAGTGCTGAAGAAGGGATACGTCAGAAATTACGAAACCTACCGCCTGCACAGGGACGGCAGGAAAATACCTGTAAATTTAACAATAAGCATAATAAAAGACAAAGATGGAAAGCCGATTGGAACCTCTGGAATTTTTAAAGACCTTTCTGAGAGGAAAAAATTGGAGCAGGAAATCAAGGAAACGAGAGACCACTTCAGGAATATTTTGAATACGATTCAGGAAAAAATCTGCGTCATTGACAGGGACTACAACATAGTAAGCTTTAACGACGCCTTTGCTAGGGGGTTGAAAAAAGATAAAATAGCTGGCGAGAAATGCTATAAGGTATTCCACAACTACAGCGAAGAAGAGTTTAAAAAATTCTGCGAAGTAAGATGCATTGTTAAGAAAGCTTTCGAAGCTGGAAAGAGCACCAAATCTTCTCACGAGCACCGGCTTGAGAACGGCAGTGTAATCTACCATGAGAGCAAAGCTCTTCCTTTCATGAATCGGGGTGAAGAAATAAATCAGGTAGTCTATATCGTGGACGACGTCACAGAAAGGCGCAGACTTGAGAAAGAAATAGAGAGAACAAAAGATTTTCTGGACGGCATCGTAAAAAATGCACCAGTTGGAATATTTACGACAGATAAAAATGGAGTAATTACCTCTGCGAATCCCATGCATCTAAAAATGATGGGAGAAAAAAGAGTGGAGCAGGCACTGGGACTGAATGTTCTGGAGCTGCCAACGATAAAGGCTCTCGGCTGGGACAAGCTCTTCAGAAAAGCGCTGCAGGGAAAACCGTTTGAACTGCACAATGTGAAGTACACTTCGATATATGGTAAGACTCTCTATCTAACCGCCAGATGCACTCCGCTGAAATCTGAAAACGAAGTAGAGGGCTTGCTGGCAGTAATGGAGGACGTAACGCAGCAAGCAAAGCTTGAGAAGAAAATTAAAGAAGACCGCAAGAAACTAAAAAAATATGCTGAGCAGCTGGAATACTCGAACAAGCTCAAAGACCTCTTCATAGACATAATGCGCCACGACCTGCTTAACTCTGTGTCAATAATCAAGGGCATTTCCGAGTTTTTAGTAGCTGATAAGTCCTCAAGCACGCACGAGGAAATCAAAGTGATACACAAGAATATTCTAAAGCTTGAGGAGATGACTGAAAGCGCAAGCAAGCTTGCAAAAATTGAGAGCATGAAGAAAATAGAATTTGAGGAGCAGGATTTGAGTGCGATTTTGAAGAAGAGCTTACAGAACTTCGAATCACTTATTAAGGAAAAAGAAATGCAGGTCGAGTACAGCGCAGAAGGCGAATATCCTGCTAAAGTGAATCCAATAATAGAGGCGGTTTTCTCAAATTTAATCTCAAACGCAGTAAAGTATTCGCCGAAGAAGAGCAGAATCGTTGTAGGAATCGAAGATGAAGGTAGAGACTGGCGAGTAATGGTGAAGGATTACGGAGAGGGCATATCTGACGAGTTCAAGGAGACAATCTTCGAGAGGTTCAAAAGGGTAGACAAGCTGGGCGTCAAGGGCACTGGCTTAGGCTTAGCTATCGTCAAAAGACTTGTCGAGCTGCACGAGGGCAAGGTATGGGTAGAGGACAACCCTGAAGGCGGGAGCATATTTTATGTTATTCTTCCAAAAGTTTTATCATCCTAGAGACCTGATTATTTGACATGGTCTGCAAGGAAGTTAAAATAACCGCAGAGAAAATTGCGAAGATGGAAATAAGAGGCGCTGGTAAAATTGCGAGAAGCGCCGCAGAGGCGCTGAAAGCGTGCACGAAAGCCTCGAAAGCTAAGAGTGCAGATGACTTCGTTAAAGAGCTGGGAGAAGCTGGCACTGCGCTGATTGCTGCCAGACCTTCCGCTGTTTCTCTACCCAATGCTGTCAGATTCATTATAAATCGGGTGCAAAATGCAAATTTAAGTGCCAGAAAGCTGAAAGAACTGACGATAAAAACTGTGGACAAATTTATAGAAGACTCTGAAAAAGCTGTGGAGAGAATAGGAGAAATCGGTGCCAGAAGAATTTCTGACGGAGACGTAATCATGACGCACTGCCACTCTGCGGCTGTGCTGTCCGTAATCAAGACTGCCTGGAGGCAGGGAAAAAAAATCAGGGTCATTGCCACAGAATCGAGACCTCGCTATCAGGGGCATATAACAGTGAGAGAATTAATAAAAGAAGGCATACCGTGCACGCTTATTGTCGATTCTGCGGTAAGAGCTTTCATGAAGCAGGCTGACAAGGTTATCGTAGGTGCGGACAGCATCGCTGCAAATGGCGCAGTGGTAAATAAGATAGGTACCTCGCAGCTCGCGCTGGCTGCGCATGAGGCAAGGGTTCTATTTCTCGTAGCTGCGGAGAGCTATAAGTTTCATCCGCAAACGCTGGTCGGCGAGCTGGTCGAAATCGAGGAGCGCAGTGCAAAGGAAGTCGCAAATCCGCAGGATTTCAGGGGTGCAGAGATACGCAACCCTGCCTTTGACATAACGCCGCCTGAGTATATCGATTTGATAATCACAGAAAAAGGAGTCATGCCTCCTCAGGCAGCGATTCTGGTTATAAAAGAAGAGTTTGGGTGGGCAGTAACAGGATTATAGCTACAATTTCGGACTCAGCTCATTAACGATACTCAGATATTTCTCCTTAATGCCAAGTAATTTTTCGTGCTCTGAATATGCAAACGCAGCTTCTTTCTTTATTTTCATAAGTTTCGAACGCAGCTCCTCTCTCCGCTCCTCTAGCTCTGCCCGCTGCGCCTCTGCCTCTTTGCATGCAGCTTCGAGAGCTCTGAGGTCTGCGAACTCCGCCTCCCGCTCTGCCAATTCCTGCGATTCAGCTTCCTTAACCGGCAGGATTTTATCTATGAGCTCCTGTGAAACGTGCTTTAGCACCGCAACCTTAGCCTCTCTCGCAGCCTCTTCGTCCTTTCTTCGAATTAAAAACTCAAAAAATCCTTTCCGTCTTGGCTCTGTAAATAGCTCAGCTTCATTGATACTTGCGGGATTTTCAAGAATTGCGTCGAACAGCTTCTCGACTGTAATACTATCTCCTGAAAGCAGCAGCTCATAGCCTTCTGCTATTGAGGCTGCTCTGTCCAGAAATTTTTTTCTGAGCTTCTCAATATCGCTTTGCGAAGCATTTTTTATCCTCTGGCTTGCCTGGGCATATTCCTGCCTCCTTTCAAAATATTTGCTGCACGCCACAGAGGTCCTGCTCTCCAAAGCTCTGAATTTTCTTTCTATGCCCTCCAGCTCTTCCGTGGCGTCTCTAAACTGCTTGTTAAGTCTCTTGAAATTTCGCAGCTCCTCAAGGTCGTTCTCAACAGCGCTTTTAAAATCCTTAATAGACTTGAGAACATCTTCAGCAAGATTCGATTTCCCGGCCTCCGCTTCCAGGCCTTGAATTCCGGACAAAATATCGCTCAGCGCAGCCTTCAAACCCTCGTCAAAACCTGAATCGTAGTTAGAGATGCCGACGCACCTGCTTGCGATAGACTGCAACCTTTCTCTCATTGGCATAAACTTATCAGAATAAGTATATTGCTTTTTCGCTTTTAATTTCGTTCCTTATCTGGGTGAGACGGTACGCAACGACCTTTCGTGCGTCTGTAATCTTCCTCTGCTCCCTCAGCAGCTCCTCGTATATTCTTTCCAGCTCCTCGATTTTTTCTTCTTCGTCCAGCTCTGAAATTTTATCAATTTCTTCAGTTATTTGCTTCAAATTCGGAAATGCTTCCAAAATATCTTCATCTATTTTCGGCGTAAGCGTTTCTATGCCGAAGAAGTCGTGCCCTATTTTTATTTCAAGAATGAGCTCCTTAGAAATTCCGTAGTACTTTCTCGGCCTGCCCTTCTCTATCTTTCTTAGCTCTGTCTCGAGTATGCCGGCTCCCCTCATCAGCTCCAAATGCTCGATTATCGCCTTCTGACCAATGTCCAGTTCTTGGGAGAGCTGGGTTATGTAGCAGGGCTTCTCAGAAAGTAATTGCAGTATCTCTCTTCTCGTCTCATTGCCCAGCATGTCCAGGATTTCTTCCAGTCGCATAACTCTATTTAACTTTCTTAACGATGCAAAAAATTTAAGTAACTTTTTGTTACTAAAATATTTTAACTTGTTAAAGGTATTTTCTGATTAGAGATTTCAGCGGAGACAAAGCGCGAGGCGAAAGAGGAGAAGAAAGGCTACATGCGCAGAGAAAGGAGCTATGAAAAATTCTATAGTGCCTTAACCCTGCCAGCGACTGTTGATGCAGGTAAAGCCAAAGCTTCTTACAAAAACTGGGTGCTCGAGGTTGCGCTGCCGAAAACCGAAGTGACTAAGAAAAGAACTGTAAAAGTGGAGTAGGAAAACATAAAAATGAGAAAGGAGATATGAGCTGTTATGGAAGCTGAACTAAAAGTTGCAGAGGCTGTGCAGAACGACGTTGGAAGGGGCATAGCCAGAATAGACACCAGAAGCAGAGATGTGCTCGGCATTTCCACCGGCGATATAATTGAGATAATTGGAAAAAAATCAACAGGCGCAATAGTCTGGCGTGCCTATGCCGAAGATGAAGGTCTGGGAATAATAAGGATGGACGGAATTCTGCGCCAGAATGCTGAAATTTCTCTCGGGGACAAAGTCAAGGTCAGAAAAGCGGTTGCGCACGATGCGAAAAAGGCAGTCTTTGCGCCGACGCAGGCTATCAGATTTTCAGTCGGATTCGGGGATTTTATAAGAAGGAGACTGCTGGGAAGACCTGTAACTGCGGGAGATAGAATAGTTGTAGGGGTGCTTGGAACAACGCTGCCCTTCACAATAAGCCAGACGATTCCTTCGGGAATAACGAGAATCACTGATTATACTGAAATAATTGTCAGGGAAGAGCCGCTCAAAGAGAGAACAGGAATACCCAGCATAGCTTACGAAGACATAGGAGGTCTCAAGGACGAAGTCCAGAAGATAAGGGAGATGATCGAGCTACCGATGAAGCATCCCGAGCTTTTTGACAGGCTTGGAATCGAGCCGCCGAAAGGAGTGCTGCTGCACGGGCCGCCTGGCACAGGCAAGACCCTAATCGCAAAAGCGGTAGCAAACGAAACGAACGCGTTCTTCATTTCGCTCAACGGTCCAGAAATAATGAGCAAGTTTTATGGAGAGAGTGAGGAAAACCTGCGCAAGATGTTCAAAGAGGCTGACGAAAATGCGCCGAGCATAATCTTCATAGACGAAATCGACGCTATCGCGCCGAAGAGAGAGGAGGTGCACGGCGAGGTCGAGCGCAGAGTAGTAGCCCAACTTCTTGCGCTGATGGACGGTTTGAAAGGCAGGGGCAAGGTAATTGTGATAGGGGCGACAAACCGACCCGACGCTCTAGACCCAGCCATGCGCAGACCTGGAAGATTTGACAGAGAAATTGTAATCGGAGTACCTGACAGGAACGGAAGGAAGGAAATCCTGCAGATACACACGAGAGGAATGCCGCTCGCAGAGGATGTTGATTTAGAACATTTAGCGAACGTAACGCACGGCTTCGTCGGAGCTGACTTAGAAGCTTTGTGCAAAGAAGCTGCGATGGGCACGCTGAGGAAAGTGCTGCCTGAAATTGACTTAAAAGAGGAAACGATTCCGCCCTCGATTTTAGAAAAGCTGCAAGTTATAAAAGAAGATTTCATCGAAGCGCTCAAATTAGTTGAGCCCTCTGCGCTGAGAGAGGTCTTCATAGAAATACCTGACGTAAAGTGGGATGATGTTGGCGGCTTGAAAGAAATAAAGCAGGAGCTTAGAGAGGCTGTGGAATGGCCTATTAAGTACCCGCAGGCATTTACAAAAATGGGAATCAAGCCTCCGAAGGGAGTTTTTATTTTTGGACCTCCAGGCTGCGGCAAGACTCTGCTCGCAAAGGCGGTGGCGAACGAGAGCGAATCCAACTTCATAAGCGTTAAAGGCCCTGAAATTCTGAGCAAATGGGTGGGAGAGAGCGAGAAAGCCGTGCGCCAGATTTTCAAAAAAGCGAAGCAGGCATCGCCGACGATCGTCTTCATCGATGAAATCGATGCAATATCTTCGATGAGAGGTCTTGAGGTAGGAAGCAGGGTCGGAGAGCGGGTTCTCAATCAGCTGCTGACCGAAATGGACGGCATGGAAGAGCTGCACAGCGTTGTAGTAATCGCAGCCACGAATCGACCGGATATGCTTGACCCGGCGCTTCTGCGCCCGGGCCGCTTTGACAAGCTCCTCCTTGTGCCGGCGCCGGACGAGGAAGCCAGGCTGGAGATATTCAAGGTGCATACCAAGAACATGCCCCTCGATGAGAGCGTGGATTTACAAAAGCTGGTGAAGCAGACGAACGGCTATGCGGGTGCAGACATCGAAGGCGTGTGCAGGGAAGCTGGAATGCTTGCAATCAGAGAGAGCTTGATTGAAGGGAACCTCGAAACCAAGAAGGTCGGCGTGGAGCACTTTACAGAAGCCATGAAAAAGATAAGACCGAGCGTAACTAAAGAGATTGCGCTCTCCTATGAAGGCTTTTTGAGGCGCTGCGAAACCAAAGAGCTGGAAAAGCTGAGTTACATGAGATAGTCGTATTAAACTTCTTTCAGGACTTCTTCAATTACATTGGGTATCGCTTTCTGAACGCGCGGCGACAGCTCAAGTCCGAATTCTATAACCTCGGGCTCCACGCCTATTATAACTATGTCAGGCGGCAGTCTATATGCGTGCCTGCCGGATTTCAGAGCATCTGTAAAGTCTATGTCGTGCAGGCTGAGCTTGATATTGCTCGAGTCAGGGGTAAATTTAAATTTGTAGATAGTGCCCGGTTCTCTACCTCCCCTGTACGCATCGATTATAATCGCCTTGTCTTTCCCGTCCATACATTCCAGCACAGCGAAAGCATTGGTGTCTGCATCCTGCACCTCAACATTTCCAGGCAGCTTTATTTTCTGCAGTTCCTGAACAGTATGTATTCCCACGCCGTCGTCTCTCATTATAGAATTACCTACTCCAATAATCGCTACTTTCTTCATATCGAAGGCTTTAGTGAGTGACTTCTACGCTGTACTTCTTGCCGTCTGGCGTTAGAACATGCACGGTGCACGCGAGGCACGGGTCAAAGCTTCGAACTGCTCTGAGCACGTTTATCGGATTCTTTGCGTCTGGAACCGGAACGCCTATCAAAGCCTGCTCGATTGGTCCTTTCTGACCTCCGTCGTCCACAGGACCCACGTTCCATGCGGTCGGGGTGATTACCTGGTATCTGTCTATTTTTTTGTCTTTTATATTCACCCAGTGCCCGAGAGCTCCCCTTGGCGCCTCCCAGAGCCCTACTCCAAAACCAGAGCCCGGAACTGCATACGGAGTATATACTCTTTCCCCGGGTTTAAGCTCGTCCAGCCATTTTACAACAGCGTCTCTCAGAACCAGCGTCTCCTGCGCCCTCGCAATTATCCTTGCGAGTGCCGAAGCCTTGGCAGCTCCGCCCGCGAGCGCTTTTCTCAGGTCGAAAGGGTCCAGTCCTGCGACCACAAGCCTCGCAAGAGGTCCTACCTCTGCTGCACTGCCGTCGTAGCGGGGCGATTTTGCCCAGGAATATGCGGCAGCCTTTCCATAGCTGTCCTGCGGAGGAGGAGCGTTTCCGACGTACATGCCTCCGCTTGCATCCGTATACCAGGAGTGCTTCACGTACTCTATGATTTTTTTCTCGTCCATCGCAACTACCTTATTTCCGTCGTAAAAGCCTGCGGGCTCGAATAACTTGCCTCCGGGCATGTCGTATACGCCGAACGCAAGGAATTTGTTTGGACCCACACCCCAGGTGTCAGCACCCATTCCCTTTGCTGCAAGCACCAGCGCAACTATGTCGTGAAGTGCAGAGCCGAGCGAGGCATCAAACTTGCCCTTCGCAACGTTGTCAATTACGGCAGGTACGTGCTCAGTTGCGCCTACCCACTCTGAAATCTCCAGCAGCTTCGTTTTGACTTTGAGTATCGCCTCGACGCTTGGAATAAGCGTTGCACCGCCCGGACAGGTAGTCATGTGGTGGGGCACCTTTCCTCCCAGTACAGCAAGGCATTCGTGCAGCTTGCGCTGGTTCTCCACAGCCTCCATGTATCCCCTGCCTGTCAGAAAATTAAATCTCGTCAGACCAGTTTTTGCAACTGCATCGCTGTAGTCAGGTCCTGTCAGTGCATAGATGCTGAGCGCATGGGAATAAATCGTCTGAATGGCCTCGATTATATTTCGCAGCTTTACCGCACCCTCGGGCGGCGTTACTCCTGCCGCCTTCTCTATCGCTCTGAGACTTACCAGCCTGTGGTCTACGTGGCAGACTCCACAGATTCGCTGGGTAATGGCAGGTGCATCCCTCGGGTCTCTTCCTACCAGTATTCTCTCAAAGCCGCGGAACATTGTTCCGTGAGTGCGGGCATCCTTTACAACGCCGTTTTCTACCTTTACCGTTACTCCCAAGTGGCCCTCAAGCCTGGTTACCGGATCAATTTTAATTTCAACCATTTTTACACCCCCTTCTTTGCAATTTCCTCATACTCCAGAGGATGCTCTTTTTTCATTTTTTCTTCTGAAATCTTTCCGTGCCACCACGTCCAGCTTATTGGAAAATCGTCTGGATTGTAGTGGCTGTTGTAGAAGTGGAATATAAATATAGCAAGTATTGCAAGCACTGCTTCGCCGCTGTGTATCGTTCTCGCAGCCGCTATGTACGAGGCAGGCAGCACAGACGCAGCCCCTGACTTGAACCAGAGTATAATGCCGGTTGGGATGAGCAGGGCGCATCCGAAAACCACTGCCCAGTAGTCGAACTTCTGGTAGTAAGCGTATCTGCCGAACTTAGGTCTTTCTCCACTCTTCCTGAAGAAGAATCTCAGCATCTGCGCAAAGTCTGAGAAATCCTTTCTCCTCGGAATTATGTCCCTGTGCCCCCAGTCTATGAAAATATAGATGATGTTTAAAATCACGGCTGCGATTAGAATAATCCCTGCCATCTTGTGAATCAGCAGAACCGTGCCCATCGTGTATGCATTCTTGTACGTCCATATTCCCCACGAGCCGGGATACTTCACAGACAAGCCTGTGAATATCAGCACCAGAGTGGAAATGAAAAGCAGTGCGTGCTGTATCCGCTGGTTTAAGGTGAACCTCTGGAGTTCCATCACTTTTCCTCCTTGGCTTTCCTTCTCCTGTTAACCGCATCTAGGGCTACATAGCCCGCAAGACCGGCCGTTACTGCGCCGGTGAAGTACTTGAAGAACTCGTGGGTGTAGAAGTCAGGCAGCGCCTCAGTCCTGACATAGAAGGGGGATACCTTATCCGGAAACTCGGGGTGCGTGCAGCCTATGCAGGGCGCACCTGCGTTGGTGCACATATTCATGCCGCCGTTCCACTTTCTTGAAGCACAGTCTGCAAGAGTCACGGGTCCCCTGCACCCGAGGTTGATCAAGCACCCTTCGTCTGAGAGATTCTCTGCGTATTTACCTGCGTCGTAAAAGCCTCTCCTCGGGCATTCGTCGTGCAGCTTTACGCCGAAGAACGCTGTGGGTCTGCCGAGAGCGTCGAGCGTCGGCATCACTCCGATGAGAACAGAAGCCAGGGTTAGAAGTACCCAGTCCGGGTGCGCAGGGCAGCCTGGAATATTAACCACGGTTTTTCCCAATACTCCGCTCACAGACTTTGCATTCGTCGGGTTTGGCTTACCTGCGGGTATGCCCCCAAACGCGGCGCAGTTTCCTACAGCAACGACTGCGACCTTCGTTTTTGCTGCCAAGTCCTTAAGGCAGTCTTCAAGTATTATCTCTCTTCCTCCGACTTCCCCAACAACGCAGGCGTGCTTCTTTTCCCCCGTAGGTATTGAGCCTTCCACAACTAAGACGTCAGGGGTAATTGTCTGCAGTACGCTCGCAGCCTCCTCCCCGGAAGGCACCATGATTGTCGGGTGGAACATTATATTTACGTTGAGCTTAAGAACAGCATCATATAAGTCTGGATGCGTCCCCTGAATCAGGGATACAGTGCAGCCAGAATCGCTCTGCCCCTGCAGCCAGACTAATTTAACGCCTTTGTCAGCAGCCTGGGCAAATACTTCAGCAATCTGCGGTTTATATAACTCCAGAACAGTACTTGCCCCCATCATGCCAGCTAGCTTTAAAAAATCTCTCCTCGTTACCCTAATACTACCACCCCCTGCTATCCTGTGGAGAAACTGTGCTGTTGCGGTATATATATTTAGTGGAAAAGTGGATGGTTTAGGCACAATCATGCACAACCGACAGCATAATTTTAAATAATCGCAGGTCTAGTGAAGATTATGTGCCTTGCAATACCAGCGCAAGTTTTGGAAATCAAAGGTTACGAAGCTGTTCTCGACTTTGGGGGGGTAAAAAGAAAGGCAAACGTCTCGCTCCTTGAGGACGTAAAAATAGGCGATTACGTCATCGTCCATGTTGGCTTCGCGATTCAGAAGCTGGACAAAAAAGAGGCGGAAGAATCGCTGAAATACTGGAAGGAAATCCTGGAAGCTGAAAACTATGCTGAATTTTAGGGATGAAAAACTGGCTCAAAAAATCGTGCAAAAAATCAAAGAATATTCCGAATCTCTGAGATTCTGCCATGTGTGCGGAACCCACGAGTACACGATAACCCGCTACGGCCTGCGCTCCCTGCTGCCGGAGAATATCGAGGTGATTGCAGGTCCGGGCTGCCCGGTCTGCATAACTCCTGCCAGAGAAATCGACGAGGCAATCTGGCTTGCGGAGCACGGAATTACGGTAGCGACCTTCGGCGACGTCGTTCGGGTTCCGGGAAGCAGTTCTTCGCTTGCCGAGGCAAAGGCAAAAGGGGCAGACGTAAGAGTCGTTTACAGTCCGAGCGATGCGGTCGAGCTTGCAAAAAAACCCAGAGACGTTGTCTTCTTTGCAACCGGGTTTGAAACGACCGCACCTGCGACTGCGAGCATTATATTAAATTGTCCTCCTGAAAATTTTGGCGTACTTGTATCCCACCGCTTAATACCGCCTGCAATGGAGTTCATGGTTGGAGTAGGGGAGCACAGATTCGACGGATTCATTGCACCCGGGCATGTTTCTACCATAATCGGGCTGGGACCCTACCAGCTTTTTGCAGAAGCGTACCGCACACCCGTCGTTGTCGCAGGTTTCGAGCCCCTTGATGTTTTGATGGCGATTGTCATGCTTATCAATCAAATAAAAGAAAAAAATCCCAGGGTTGAAAACGAATACACGCGCTCGGTGACATTTGAAGGCAACGTCAAGGCGCAGGAAGCTATCAGCAAGGTTTTCGAAGTAACCGGCGGCTACTGGCGGGGCATTGGAAGGCTTGCAAATTCTGCGCTTAAACTCAGAAGCGAGTTCAGCGAATACGATGCACGCTTAAAATATAATATAAAGCTCGGCGAAATAAGAGAGCTGGACCCGAACTGCAGCTGCCACCTCGTGATTATCGGCAGACTTGCTCCCCAGCAGTGCAGGCTCTTCGGCAGCGCGTGCACGCCGCAAACGCCTCGAGGACCCTGCATGGTCTCTATGGAAGGCACCTGCCATATAGCATATCTGGTGAGGTGATAATATTCACGAAATTTCCTTAGCCATGAACGTAATAGAAACTGTCGAAAAATCTGTAGAAGTTCTGGAAGGGAAGGGGCTGATTGTCAAAAATATAAGGGCTTTATCGAAGGCATAGGTTTATATAATAGTATTGTCCAACTTGAGCCAGTATACGGAGATTCTACTTTTAGTATAATCTTTTGTATAACTAAAACAAAGGAGAATAGTATGGAGTACGAAAAGAGAGGTTTTGGACGCGGGGGCTATGACAGGCCGCCGAGGGAAATGCACAAGGTAACCTGCGCAGACTGCGGGCAAGAAACCGAAGTTCCCTTCAAACCCGACGGCACAAGACCGGTTTATTGTAGAGACTGCTACCAGAAACGCAAGCCGAGAAGATACTAGCAGACTCGTGGCACTGGATCGCCAATTGGCGGCTGCATTATTCTTCTGCCGCCTACTACTGTTTTAAGAATTACTTTTTTGTTATAGTTATTTGTAACTTCGCCGATTATTTGGGCATCCTTGCCTATTTTTGTTTTTCTTATTACTTCTAAAACCTCTTCCGCTTTTTCCGGTCTAACTCCGATAACTGCCTTGCCCTCGTTTGCGACTGTAAGGGGGTCAATGCCGAGCATCTCGCTTGCTGCGACGACTTCTTTTTTGAGCGGGATTTTGTTTTCCTGAACTACTATGCCGAGATTATTTTTCTTTGCCCACTCGTTGAGCGCAGATGCCAGACCGCCTCTCGTAGGGTCTTTCATCGCAGTTATCCCTCCCGCTGCCAGGGCTTTTTCAACCATGCTCCAGAGCGGTGCAACATCGCTCTGCAGCGTCGTTTCGAATCCGAAGCCCTCTCGAAAAGACATTAAAGCAATGCCGTGGTCGCCTATGCTTCCTGTCAGAATTATTTTATCTCTGTCCTGCAAGCCCGAATCTTTTACAACCCTTCCTTTCTCTGCTATTCCAACACCGGTTGTTGTTATAACAATTTTATCAAGTGCCCCTTTTTCCATGACCTTTGTATCGCCTGCTATAATCGCTATATTCTCTGCCCTCGCAATCTCGTCCATTGAGCTGATTATTTTTTCCAAGTCTTCAGAAAGAAAGCCCTCCTCGACGACGATTGCGCTCGTTATCGCGACGGGCTTTGCGCCCATCATGGAAACGTCGTTTATGGTACCGCAGACAGCGAGACTGCCTATGTCGCCGCCGGGAAAAAAAATCGGTTTAATCGTGTGCGCATCCGTCGAAATGACGATTTCCTTGTCGCCGACTGGAATGCTCGCGCCGTCGTCCAGCTCGTCCAGACCAACGCCGCCTGCGCTCCTGTTTTTAATGCGCGCGACTATGACCTGCGAGATGAGCTGATTCATCAGCTCTCCGCCTGCGCCGTGAGCAAGGGTTATCTTCACTAGACCACCAGATGAGGCATTTCGATTATTCTCTACTTAAAGTTATCCGCGCCCAGAAACTTTAATAAGTCAGGCGTAGAAACAAAAACCGATGGACAAGGAGAATGCAAAGCGGGAGATAGGGCAGCTCGTTGAGAAATTTCGCAAAGTCCCTTCAGATGAGCTTGATAGAAAGTCAGAGGAGCAGATAAAATTTGAGTATATAGAGCCTTTGCTCGAAGCACTTGGCTGGAGAAGGGAGGACATTGAAAAAGAGCAGAGGGTCCTGAAGGGAAGAGCTGATTATATTTTAAAAATAGGAAATCAGGAAGTTCTTGTAATCGAAGCCAAGAGAACAGGCGTACAACTTACAGAGGAAGAGGGAAGACAGGCTGTTTCTTACGCTTACCACAGGAAAATCAAGTTCGCTGTTTTAACCAACTTCAAGCAAGTTCGCATTTATCACGCCTTATCGAACATTAAAAACATCAACAAGAACCTGCTGAAAGACGGGGGAGGTTATCTCTGGATAAACTGCGAGAGTTTTGATGAAGATTTCAATAGACTATGGCTGCTTTCCCACGAGAGCTTTGAAAAAGGCGAGATAAACAAGCTTTTGTCTGCAAAGGATGAGCGATTATCAAAGCCAATTGACGAAAGTATCCTCGATGATTTACTGCAATACCGGGACTGGCTTTCCAAGGATTTAAAGAAACTCCGGATGTATCTCTCTGAGCCGCAGATTGACGAAATCGTGCAGATTCTTATCGACAGACTAATTTTCATGCGCTCCGTTGAAGACCGAGGGTTAGAAGAAAAAGACTTTCTGCTGAACGTTGTAAAAGATTTTCAGCAGGGGCGCACCACAAAACGTCTCTGGGAACTTCTTAAAGACCAGTTCAGAATTTTTGACAAAACCTACAATTCAAAGCTTTTTGAGGAGGGACTGCTTGAGAAAGAAGGATTCTTCGACGAAGATACTCTGATAAAAGTGATAAAAGGGCTGTACTTTGGAACAAAAGGTCAGCAGGAGAGGTACCTGTTCGACGAAATCAGGGGGGACTTGCTTGGAAACATCTACGAGCAGTATCTCGGCACGATATTGAAAGGAACTGAAAAGAGGGTAAAACTCGAGGAAGGCACAGGCAAAAGGAAGAAGATGGGCATCTATTACACGCCCTCCTACATCGTTGATTACATCGTCAAGAACACCGTCGGCGAATACATCAAAGACAAAACAATAGACGAGATACTGGGAGTAAGAATCCTCGACCCTGCCTGCGGCTCCGGAAGCTTTCTGATTCGGGCTTTCAGAGAAGTATGCGAAACCGTAGAAGGCAGACTGAAGAAAGGAGAGCGTTCGGATAAATGGCACACTTTCAAGGATTACAAAGGGAGATTAAACTTGGGTCAGAAAATAACTATTTTGACAAACTGCATCTACGGCGTAGACCTAGACGAAAAAGCAGTCGAGCTTGCACAGCTAAACCTCTTACTGCGCTTGCTGGAAGACGAAACTAGAGAGACAAAAAAGCGCCTTCTTCCGCCCATGAAAGACAACATAAAATGCGGGAACTCTCTCATTGATGATTTGGCGGTTTCAGACAAAGCGTTCAACTGGCAGGCGCAGTTTTCCGAGATTTTCGGGCAGGGGGGATTTGATGTTGTGATTGGGAATCCGCCGTATGTGCGAGTAGATAGTCTAGCAGATAAAGATAAGGTATACTGGAAAAAA
>JACRDW010000093.1 GCA_016212785.1 Methanobacteriota archaeon
CCTGAGCATCGGTGCAGGGCTCGAGGCAGAGTTCATGGACGAAAGCTTTCATACTGCCAACCTCTCCCTCGGATGCTACAACGCCACTGCAACCGCGAATTATTCAACTTACGGTTCTGAGAACGAGACTACCTCCGAAAGGGTAGGCAGCTTCTGCATCCAGCCTCCCCCTCCTACTCCCCCCAGCGGTGTTACCTCTGGCGCCGCTGGAGTAACCAGACCGATAGTTCCCCCTCCACAAGCAGCCGTAAATTTTGCCAAAACACCGGTGCTAATAGAGGTCAGACCAGGGGAAAAGATAGTAACGGGCATTGCTGTAGAAAATCCCTCTACGAAGGACGTTACTCTCGAGGTGAAAGTTTCGGGTGTTCCGGAGAGATGGGTGGATGTAATGCCTCGTGGATTATTCATAGCGGCAGGGAAGTCCAATGCCCTGAATATAGGGCTGGATATTCCTTCTGGCGCATGGCCAGGAGATTATAAGGTAGACATCAACCTCGAGGGAGATACCCCAGCTGAAAACTTCTTTTTTCTGAGAGTCAAGTCCTACCCATCAGAGTACGAGAAGCCTGCTGTAACAAGGATTGTGGAAATCGACAGGAGCGAGTCCAAAACACTCGTTTCAATAAAGGTGGAAAACAGCGGTAGATTTGTAGATGCGCTCGAGGTTGTGGAGAACATCCCCGAGGAACTCGCTCATACAGCTGACCAGATTAATTTTACTGCTCCTCCCCCAGAGATACTGGAGCCAGACCCTGTTGTAAAGTGGGTTTTTGGAAACCTGGAACAGTATGAGACAAGGAGGGTATCGTATGAGGTCCCAAAGGTACTGGACGAGTACTCTCCCTATGTATACTGGCCGGTTGGACAGGTGAACATATTTTATGTTAAAAAGAAAGACCTTGCCGTGCCGCTGAGGGTCCAGGAAATAAACATACCGACGCTCATCCCTGGCAGAGCCGGCAATATATCCGTCAACCTGATGAACTTTGAGACGATGCCGCTGACCATAACAGCTAAATTCGAGCTGCCTGCAGGCTGGAGCCTCTACCCAGAGGAGATAACCACGTCCTTGCCCCCCAGGACTCTCTCTACTTTGAATTTCGCAGTAACGCCCTCTTCTGATACGGCGCCAGGTGCTTATACTATTGCATTCAGAATTTTTTACGGGACGCAGGAGATAGAGAGAGGGAGCATAGTGTTTGTACAGCAGCCGTTATTGCGAGCGCCATTCGGCTATATCAGGCGCAATCTGCTGGTATTTGCAGTGCTCATATTCGCTGCCCTTCTGGCGAGCGTGTATAGGCGGCGGAAGAGGAAGAGATACAGAGTAGAGGCAGTCTCAAGGGTGCGTGAGATGAGAGCTAAGATGCTCCAAGCTGGTGAGAGAAAGGATTGACATGACAAAGGTTATAGGCGTTGTTTCTGCAAAGGGCGGCGTAGGGAAGACCACGACTGTAGCTAATCTTGGTGTTATTGCAGCTGCAGAGTTCGGGAGGAAAGTCTTAGCCGTGGATGCAAATATCAGCGCCCCGAATTTAGGCATGTATCTGGGCATTATCAATCCTCCTGTAACACTGCACGATGTCCTGCAAGAGAAGTTCTCTATTCGAAGGTCAATATATACCCACAGCACCGGTCTTCATGTACTTCCGGCATCATTTTCTGAAGGCCCCACTGACCAAAAAGAGCTGAGAAGAAAAATAGAGAGCGTATTTCATGATTATGACATAATTTTTCTGGATTCGCCACCCGGCATGAGCGATGAGGTCATAGCTGCGATGAAAGCCTCTGATGAGATTATCTTAATAACGAACCCCGAGTCCCCGATTGTGACAACAACCCTCAAAAACATCAAACTCGCTGGCGAGATGAAGGTTTCTGTTGCCGGCATCGTTCTTAACAGAATGTGCGAGAGAGAATATGAGATGAGCCCGAGCGAGGTGGGGGACTGCTTGGGAGTTCCTGTAATTGCTACCATACCCGAAGACCCGAGGATTCCAGAGGCAGTATCGCGTGCGATGCCAGTTGCACAGTGCTTTCCTGATTCAGGGAGCAGTGAAGAATTCAGAGCGCTGGCAGCATATCTTCTAGGAGAGGAGCATGTCCCGGGGTTCTTTGTCAGGATAAAAAAGCTGTTCGATTCGGTGAAGAATTTTTTTAGGTAGTTATCTTCCCAGAAGGTCTTCGAGCTGCTTTTTTATTCTTTCTTCGCTGACTGCGAGAATCTGCGCAGCGAAACACCTTACTTGACTACTTCTTCTTAGTGCATACTATTTTTGCATGAGGATTTAATAGTAGCGAAGCCGCCGCCACGTCTACATAGTCCTCTAAATCCTATAAACCTCAGCTATCTTTTTGTTGACTTCTTTCCTCAGCTTCGGTCCAGCTTCTCCGAGCTCGCCGACAATTAAGTCTTTTACGACTGTAGCCACCTTGTCGAGCCTTACTATGGAAGCGACTTTCAAGCCAGTAAAACCAAACTCTTCGTGGCTTTCAGGTATTTTGATGCACTGATGCAGAACACCATCAGGCATCTTAGAAGAAACAAACGCAACC
The DNA here is from genome assembly GCA_016212785.1 of Methanobacteriota archaeon. GTDB lineage: Archaea > Hydrothermarchaeota > Hydrothermarchaeia > Hydrothermarchaeales > JACRDW01 > JACRDW01. The sequence goes on from JACRDW010000093.1 coordinate 2,560, forward strand.
ACCACATCGCGTTTTCCTTCAAAAAGCACCAGAGCAGGTCTCAGTTTGGATACAGTCAAATCGGTAAAGGGAAATGGCACGAGTATAAATTTTCTCTTCATTTATACCTTACCTTCAAGTCTTTAATGGAATAAATCTCAGGTTCTTCAGAGATAAAATCCACTAAGCTCTTTTCAGAAACCTTCATAGCAGAAATTATTTCTTTTTCTTCAAAGAGCTCATCAATTTTCTTATTCAGTTCCTGAAGGTAATGCTTTATCTCTCGTATATCTACGTCTGTGCTCATAAGGATCCAAAATCAATTCAATCCTAACCTATAAAAACGTTTGGTATCTATTCAAAAATTCACTCCCCGAAGCTCGCAGGTTTAAAACGAACTGGATCCCAGTTACAAAGCAGTTTATCTTCCCAGAAGGTCTTC
>JACRDW010000086.1 GCA_016212785.1 Methanobacteriota archaeon
GTCAGAGCTAATATCGCCTTGTCGCTCCTGCCCATGCTTGCGTCTATGTCGCCTATGTGGCGAGCTGCATTTGTCATTATTTTAGCAAAAGCTGCCGTGTCTTTTTTTGCGACCGTGTCCCGCAATATCTGTGCCTGCTTTATAAAAGTCCTGTGAACTTTTTTTACGACAGGGTTGTGCATCTGTATCGAAGCGTAGAGCTTGGGAGACTGACCCACGATGCGGGCTATTAAATCCAGCATTAATTCGTATATCGGAGAGGCGAAATTCTTTGAGTAGCGGACATCTATGTTCAGCTCCCTCAGAGTAGATGCGGCAGCTATGTATGCGAAGTGCGTTAAACCCTGAACGACGCCCATTATTCTGTCGTGTTCTTCGGGCGTGGTTATGAAAATCTTCGCCTTCCGGTTTTTCAGAAAGCCGAGAAGGAATTTGTCCCACTTTTTTGTCCTTATCGGAGCAACGATGAAGGTCAGCCCCTCTATGGAAGTGACTCTGGGTCCAAACATCGGATGCGTGCCGATGATTTCGACGCCGCGCTTCGCAAATTTCTTCATCGCTCTGCACGGCTCTACTTTCACAGAAGTAAGATCCATGAGCAGGCAGCCGCTGCGCACGTGAGGTGCAACCTGTCTTATAACCTCGACAGTATTTTCGATGTAGACCGAGATTATCACTACGTCGCTCTCTTCAGCTGCCTTTACGTTGTCTTTTGTGAACATGACGCCGAGCTCTTTTGCCACCTTCTCTCCCTTTGCAGCATCTCTTCCGGTAATAATTACATCGTGTCCCTCTTCCTTGAAGAGCCCTGCAAAAATCCTTCCAAACTCGCCAGAGCCGCCGATGATTGCTACCCTCATGTCTTCACCCTTTATCTGTAATTTATATAAACGTTTTTATATTATCCATGCAATTTGAAAAGTATGAAGAACATCGTACTCACAGGCTTCATGGGCGCAGGAAAGAGTTCGGTGGGCAGGAAGCTTGCGGAGAGGCTTGGAATGAGCGTTGTTGATACAGACGAACTCATAGAACGCAGCGCAGGCATGAGAATATTCGAGATATTCTCAAGGTACGGAGAGCAGCACTTCAGAGAGCTCGAGAAGAAAGCGGTGGCAGAGGCATCGAAGCTTGAGAGTTATGTTATAATCACGGGCGGAGGCGTAGTTCTGAGGGAAGAGAACGTGAAAAATTTGCGAAAGAACGGAATTATAATTTACCTGCATGCTAAGCCTGACGTGATATACAGCCGCATTAAGCACGAAACCCATCGCCCGCTTCTGCAGGTGAAAGAACCAACGAAGAAAATCAAAGAGCTGCTCGAATTCAGGGCGCCCTACTATGCAAACAACGATTTCATGGTCGATACTTCGGATTTGACGGTTGAGCAGGTTGTGGAAGAGATTGTGAAGAAAATCAAAAAGCCATAATTAACGATTCTACCTCTTCTCCATCACGCAGTACTTCTCGACTTCCTTTGTTTCAACTCCTTCAGCACAACTCTTCGCATCAGCTCTACCGGCGCATCGATGCCTAACCAGATTTTCTCTGACGCAGCACCCTGATTCACAAACATCTCGATGCCGCCTATTGTTTTCGCTCCCGCTTTCTTCGCTTCTTTTAAAAGTTTTGTTTCAAGGGGATTGTAAACGATGTCCATTACAACGAGCCCTTTTCGAAGCATATCCTTTGTTGCAAGAGTTTCGTCTTTTTTCGGATGCATGCCGACAGGGGTGCAGTGGATTAAAATATCTGCTCTTGCGATTTCTTCTCCTTTTGTTTCTTCGCTCATCATTTTACCTGTTGCTCTAATTTTTGTTCCTTTGTTAATGTCGTCAACGAGCTTTTTGAGCTCTTCTTCGATAACGCCAAGCATTGTGAGAGAGGCTACCTTCCCCGTAAGTGCAAGCATAACCGCTATTGCCCTCGCAGCGCCGCCGGAGCCGAGAATTAATATCTTTTTATTTTCTGGATTTGCATCATTGTTTACGAGCGCTTTCAATGCACCGTAGCCGTCTGTATTGTAGCCAACGAGCTTTTCTCCGAACTTTATTGTATTCACAGCGCCGATTATTCTCGCCTCCTCCGACAGCTCGTCGAGAAAATTAATTACATCGACTTTGTGCGGAATTGTGACGTTTGCGCCGCCAAAATTCATCACTTTCATGCCTTTTACTGCGCTGCCGAGATTCTCCGGGGCTACTCTGAATGCAGCATATGCGCAGTTGAGCCCGAGCTTTTTGAAAACTGCGTTGTGCATCGCAGGCGAGAGTGAGTGCTCTATAGGATCTCCAATTACGCAGAATAATTTTGTCTTTGCATCCATCATCTCACGCCTAACATTTCGAATGCTTGTTTTAGCTGCGAGACAGAAAGCTGCCCTGGAGCAGTTTCTCTGGTTACGTAGCCGTAGGAAATCGCAGAGCCGAAAAGCGGAGCTGCGATGCGGGAGATTTTTCCTAACTCGCCCATCGATATTGTGCATATGGGAATACTCAGCTTGGAGGACATCTCCCTCGTAACTTCTAGCAGTCTTAGGACATCCACCATCGAATTTGCTTTAACCGCAAGTTTTGCCATGCCTGCACCCGCACCTGCTTCTTCCTCCAGTATCGCCTTCATTGCATCTTCTTCCGGCGTTTTATCCAGGTCATGGTAGGAAAGTATCACAGGTATTCTATTCTTTTTCGCTTCACTCATTATCTCTTCGCGCTTTTCTTCTTCCATCCGCAGCTCGATATCTATAGCGTCCGCAAGTTTCATGGCGTCTTCGATACAGGCTACTCTTTCTGCCTCGCTGCCCTTGAATACGCCGCCCTCTTTCTCCTTCCTTATTGTGAGAATAACCGGCAGGCCGGTCTGGATTTTCACATTCCTGAGCAGCCTCTTTATCTCGGCCCTGTACTTCTGCCCGCTCGGCGGCTCTACCTTCAGACCGTCCGCACGTATTTCAATAACGTCCGCATCCCTTGCGTTTCTTGCTGCATCCAAGAATTCCTCAACGGTGTGGGCGATGACGGATGCGCAGATGGAAGGCTTTCTGGGAAGTATCTTCATCGTCTCACCTCTCAACCGTCAAAACCGTTGACGATTTTTCGTGGTATTTCCGCTTCGCTCCAATACCACAAATCCTATGACGTTGCTTTCGGGTTTTTGGGGTGAATTCCGCAAGGAAGCTGGCACTTGCGCAAGCAAGACCGTGAGCCTGGCGCACTACCTGACGGTATTGTCCGCCATTCTTTCTTGCGAAAGTAGACCTTTTTCCAAAAAGGGTTATCATCGTCTCACCTCTCGATTATGCTCTCCTCTACCTCCATTCCGAAGTGCCTTCCAATCTCTTTGACATAAACGAGCACTTCATCGCCGACTTTAAGCTTTGAAATCGAGACAGGCTTACCCTCCCCGCCAACGAGCATGATAGTCTCTGCATTTTGAAGCAGGGTTTTGTAGAGCTTTCCCCCGCACTCTGCTTCAACGAGCATCAGCGGGCGCTTCTCTATTTTTACTCTGCCGACGACGACGCTTCTCACACTTCCGTTTTTATCAACTGCCAAAACTTCGTCTCCTGTCTTAAGCTCGCTCAGGTATTTTGTTTTTTTGTCAGGAGTTAGAACGTACGCATGCACGGCCCCCGCATTTACTCTGAAAGGTCTGGACGCAACGTACTCTGTTTCAAGAGTCTCGGAATGAATTAAAAATAAACCGTTTGCCTGAGAACCGATGAGCATTCCCTCGCCGACCGATAAAAGCGAGGCTGTATCTATGCAAACTCTGTCTCCCATGCTCAGCGGCTTTAGCGTTTTTACCTTTGCTGCCTTCAAAACAAGCTTCTCAGAAATTCTGGAGCAGAGTTCTGCAACTCTTTTAATTTCGTTCACGTCGCTGCTCTGCAATAGCACGCCGTCAACGCCAACTTCAAGGGTCTCGAGGGCAAGTCTTGCTTCTTCAGAATTTTTTACTCCTGCAATCACTTCCACTTTTTCCTTCTGAAGCTCTGCGATTAAATTTTCCAGAGGTATTACCTTCCAGTCCTTTCCGACGACGAGTATAAAATCTGCTGCCTTTGCTTCGAGGGCAGCCAGCCTTTCGTGCTGCTTGCTGCGAATTTCGACATAGCCGCAGGTTTTAATGCCCTTCTTCTTCAGTTCTTTGATTCTGGAAAGGTCAATGGATTTCGCTAGTTCCTCAGGCAGCTCGAGAGTTTCATCGCCCTCGCTGTTTTTACCGACGAGTACTATGTTTCCTTTTTCCTCTTCAGTAACCAGCGCAATATTTCCAAGCTTTGCTGCTCTCTCAGCGTCCTCAGGTCTAACAACAACTCCCTTTGCCCCTGACTCGAGGGCAGTCGTTATAATGCTTTTTCTCTCGTTCCAGTTCCCTGCCGTTGCATCTGCCCAGAAAAATTTCATTTTCAATCCCTTCGTCGAAATTTCGTTACACTCATTTCTCCTCGGTCTTGACCCACGTTATACCACTTGCTTCGCAAGTGCAATAGTGGGTGTCGGCACGAGCAATCATTCGTTCTCAGTTATGCGAAAAGCTTGATTGCGAAGTGCTGACATTACTTCAGCTCTCTCATCGCCTCGTCCGCATCGTAACCTTCGTGCACTATTCTTGCTATCGCCCTTACCATCTTCGTCGGATTTTTGTGCTGGAAAATGTTCCTGCCGATGCTCGTTCCTGCGCCTCCAGCGTCTATAGCACCCTTTACCATTTCAAGAACGTCTTTATCAGTATTCATCTTCGGACCGCCCGCAATCACGACCGGCACCGGGCAGCCTTTCACAAGTTCCCTGAATGAATCTATGTCGCCTGTGTAATTTGTCTTTATTATGTCTGCGCCCAGCTCTGCGCCACATCTCGCTGCATGCTTTACTACATTTACATCATGCTCGCTCTTTATTTTTTTTCCTCTCGGGTACATCATCGCAAGCAGGGGCATTCCCCACTCCATGCACTCTCTCGCAGTGCTTCCGAGAATCTTGAGCATATCTGCCTCGTTGTCTGCGCCTATATTTATGTGCACGCTCACCGCATCTGCACCTAACTTTATCGCCTCTTCCACCGTGGTTACGAGGACCTTGTTGTTCGGGTCAGGACTCAGGGACGTACTTCCAGAGAGGTGCAGAATTAAACCTATGTCTCTGCCGTAGCCTCTGTGCCCCACCTTTACTATGCCTTTGTGCAGGAGAACGGCGTTTGCGCCTCCTTCCGCAACTTTATCAACTATCTTGGGCATGTCCAGCAGGCCTGCTATTGGTCCCGAGGATACCCCGTGGTCCATGGGCACGATAATCATCCTTCCTGTCCTGCGATTTTTTATTCTTTCCATCCTTACATTTTTGCCGACGACGCTCATAATGAAACCTCCTTGTTACTCGCTGCCATGATACATAGTAGCACATATATATAAAGGTTTCTACTCATCAATTCACTGTATCTATAATTTGCTACGGAAAAATTTAAATATCCAGCGCTAGACATAAACATCATCGCATTCCTCCGTGAATGCTATGGGGCGTGAAGATGGTTGCGAACCTGCGGCTAAAGCTCGGAACAAAGTTCATGCTCGCTCTGGGCTTGGTGGTAGCGATTGCTATGAGCTCTATTTTTTTCTGGATGTACGAGCAGAACAAAGAACATATATTCAGAGAGGTAGACAAGCAGGCTAAAATTGCTGCGGGGCAGATAGTAATAACTCGGCAGTGGATTGCGGAGTATGGAGGAGTCTATGTCCAGAAGTTGCCCGGAGTGGAATCCAATCCTTACCTAGTAAACCCAGATATTAGAGATGTCAACGGAACTGTTTATACCCTAAAAAATCCTGCCTTGGTTACGAGAGAACTCTCTGAATACTCTGAAAAGATAGGGCTTTATAGCTTTCGCATAACCAGTTTAAAGCCTATAAATCCAAAAAATGCGCCAAACGACTTTGAAAGAAATGCACTTCTTGAGTTTGAGAGAGGCATAAAAGAAATTTCACGCATCGAGACCATCAATGGCAGTGCAGTTTATCGCTACATGACTCCCCTGTATGTGAGTGAGCCCTGCCTCCAGTGCCATGCTGCTCAGGGCTATAAAGTCGGCGATGTCAGAGGAGGAATAAGTGTTTTCCTGCCCATGCAGGAGGCTTACCTTGCTATACAGACAACTAAGAGAAACCTGCTCTTTTCTGCAATAGCGATGATTTTTGTGCTCGAGGTAGCCGTCTTCTATTTAACCAGAAATTTGGTAGCGAAGCCTATATGCAAACTCAGCAAGGGAGCAGAGCAGATAGGAAAGGGCAATCTAGACTACAAGTTTGACATCCAAACCCGGGATGAAGTCGAGGCATTAGCAGATACGTTCAACAAAATGACCTCTGGACTTAAAAAATCTTACGGGCAAATCGCTTTGATGCGAGACATCGATAGAGCGATTCTTTCTACACTAGACATCGACGAAATTCTGAGTGCAATTTTGGTGAACATCAGCAAGGTAATTCCGTGCAACAGCGCTAACGTAACGCTGCTTGAAAAAGAGGAACTGCACGTTATAGGGTCATTCGCCAATGGAGAGAAAAAGATTGAGAGAGGACTGAGAATTCCAATCAGGGCAGAGCTTTGCCCGGTTATCAGGGACAAAAAGCCTTTGATCTGCAACGATATAACGAGGGAAAATCCCTGCTCTCACTGCGCTTTCAATTCAAAGAAAATAGAGGAGGGAATCCGCTCCACTGTGATAGCGCCTTTAATTGTTAAAGAGAAAGTTATCGGTACTCTCAACTTAGGCAGCATCGTCAAAGGCGCTTTCGCTCAGGAGCACATCCATATCGCTCAAGAACTGACAAATCAAACCGCCATTGCATTGGAAAATGCAAGGCTCGTAGAAGACTTGGATAAATCGTACGAAGAACTCAAAACCCTCGACCAGCTGAAGAACAACATAGTAGCAAATGTTTCCCACGAGCTACGAACGCCCATAACCGTTGTAAAGGGCGCAATCGAACTGGCAATCGAAGAAAAAGATGAGGAGAAAAGAAATGAGCTGCTTGCAATGGGCAGAAATGCGCTGCTGAGGCAGAATCGAATCGTGGGCGACTTGATAGACGTTGCGAGAATTGAGAGAAGCGCAATGAAATTAAGGTTTGAAAGCATTGATTTGAGGCAGGTCATAGAAGAAGCTACGCAGGAAATGCTTCCACTCGCTATGAAGAGCGAGGTAAAAATAAAAACTTCGCTTCCCAGCTTGCAGGTGAAGGCTAATCTAGACGAGCGTCGCCACGTGCTTTCGAATTTGATAGACAATGCGATAAAGTTCAACAAAAAGGGCGGAGAGGTTTTAATCGAAGCTAAGAGGAAGGGGGAATTCGCAGA
>JACRDW010000087.1 GCA_016212785.1 Methanobacteriota archaeon
CCCTGATATTTCCCGCTGTAATTATCTGCTTTTCCATAGACCTTTGAGAAAACTATCTGCGCAATTCTTGAGTTTTTTTCGAGTATAAATTCATGCTCTGTTTCGTTCTTAATGCCGAGCGTTAATACGCCGACATAGCCCGGGTCGACTACGGCTGTGCGCAGGGAAACGCCTGACCTGAACAAGGTGGAGCGGGGCAGAATGAAGGCTATTAAGTCTGAGGGCATGTTCAATTTTTCTTTCGTCGTGCAGAGGTAATATTTTCTTGGGGCTAGACGGAATATCTTACCTTTAACCTCTCGCAGCTCTGGAAGCTCCCTTTTTTCCCTGCCGAGAGATGCGCCTGAGGTTATTTCGCACAATCTCTCTATTTCCAGATCTACCCCTGCGCCCTGGACGTTCTCCAGGTCGCAATTCTCAAGAAGCTTCGCTTCCTTTATTCTCCGCAAAATTTCTTCGCTTCCTATGTACATAATTAAATCAACTGCTTAATTCTTGCTTCAATGTGCTGTCTTGGTACGGCGCCTACGATTCTGTCCGCTAACTTACCATTCTTGAAAAACAGAAGGGTTGGTATGCTTGCAACCTGGAATTTCGCCGCAGTGATGGGATTCTCGTCCACATTGAGCTTTGCGCACACCAGCTTGCCTGCATATTCTTTTGCAATAGCTTCGATGATAAGTGCAATAACCCTGCACGGATTGCACCACGCAGCCCAGAAATCAACGAGCAGGAGAGGATGCTTTTTTAAAGCTGCATCGAAGTCTGCATCTGTTATATTTATCGGTACTTGCGGTATTTGAGTTTTGTTTTTCGCTGTTTTATCCAGTAGCTTCTTCATCTTTTCCATTTTTATTCTCTCTAATTCATCCGTGTGCTTCACCAGCTACCATATATGTCTTGACTATTTCAAAGTATGGGGCGACTACCAGCCCGACAATTAAAGCAAACAAATTTTGAAGAATTTTTGCGAACAGTTTTCCAGCGCCCAGAAAGCCTATCCCCATGAACAGAACCCCGACAGATACGATTACAACGCTGGCAGCGGCTCCGTAAGATATAACTGCCTTAAAATGTTTTCTTACGAACAAGAAGCTGCCTCTAAAACCCTCGATTAGTCCTCTCTCCCTGAGCACCACCTCCTGCGGCACAAAAAGGGTTAATATGTAAAACAGAAAGAAAATCGAAAAGCAAATTAAAAAAATAAGCAGACCTGCGGCAGCCAAAAAAAAGTTGCCTTTAGCCAAAAATTTAACAGACAGGAGCGCAGCCAGAACGAGAGCAACGTAAGTTGCTCCGAGCAGAATTTGAAATAAAAAGATTTCCAGTCCGTGCTTCTTTGCACTCTCCAGACCTTTTGAGAGTGCAGCGCGCCTATCATGAAAACTCTCTCCAGCCATTCCGATTATCACAGCTCGAGCAGCTGAATTGAAGAATATTAAAAGCAGGATGAAAACGAGCAGCGAGAATATAATAAATGCTATCGCAAAAAATGACACTTGAGTGTAGAGCGCTTCTAAATCCTCGACGGCGAGAGAAGGCAGCAAAAATCCTATTACGAACAATGCTGCGACCGCAATAAAAAAAACAGCGGCATCCAGCAGGTATTCAATTGCGTGAGGTAGAACGAACTTGAGATTTTTTCTGTAATCAAAAAGCGACTTAAGCAGTATATGCTTAATCTCCATCTTTTCTGACCTTCTTTGGTTTTCGTTTCTTTTCCTTCGCCAGCTGTCCTAGAAGTTTCTTTAACTCTTCCACATTTGCTTCGTGCACGCTTCTTCTCCGCTTATCGACTCTGAGTTTCATTTTCTTAAGCTGGACTGCTGTTGCACCAGCTCCCTGAATTTCGCCTACGCTGAAACCTCTCATCTCAATACCCCAGTACAAAATTTTTAATTCTTACTCCTCTTTCCTTTACAACTTTTCCGATTATAAATGCCTTCGTGTCGTTTTTTCTGCAGATTTTGATAATTTTCCGGGCATCTTCCTGCGCTGCGACTATGCAAAAACCAACTCCCATGTTGAAAGTTCGATACATCTCCCTCTCAGAAATCCCGCCTTCCTTTTGAATTACCTTAAATATATCTTGCGGCTCCGGCAGCGAGTCAATTAAAAAACCGTACTTCGTTAGCCTGTATAAATTTCCCAGGCCTCCGCCAGTTATGTTCGCAAGGCATTTAACTTCGACTTTTTTGATAACCTCCATTACTTCTCTGACATAAATTTTTGTAGGCACCAGAAGCTCTTCGCCGACTGTTTTTCTTCCAAAGAGCTTTTCATTTATGCCGTGCTTTTTAAGCAGAACTTTTCTTGCGAGAGTTAAGCCGTTGCTGTGTATGCCGGAGCTTTCTAAGCCTATTACAGCATCGCCGGGCTTGATTTTTTCTCCTGTAATTATCTTGTCGATATCGACTATGCCTACTGCGAGTCCTACGAGGTCAAAACCTTTCACTATCTCAGGAATGACTGCAATTTCGCCGCCGCATATTGAGATGTTCGCAGTTCTCGCGCCTTTTGCAAGACCCCTGCCTATTTCTCTGGTTATCTCTGGGTCAGGGTCGTCGATGGCAATGTAGTCAACCATCGTAAGCGGCTCTGCACCCACGCATATTATATCGTTGACGTTCATCGCAACCAAATCTATACCTATGGTGTCGTACTTCCCAAGTGCTTGCGCAACGAGTATTTTGGTGCCAACTCCGTCTGTGCTTACTGCAAGAGCCCTGGTATCGCCTAATCTTATAAGTCCAGAAAAATGACCTATCTTCGACAGGCTCTCTCCAACTTTTTTCCTGAAGCGCAGGGTTTTACCCAGCTGGGAAACAAGGCTTTTAATGGCAAGGCTCTTTTTATCAATATCAACGCCCGCCTTCGCATAGGTCATTCCCATTTACTTCCTCCTCACCACTAAATTCCTACTTCACTCTGAAAACTTCCTGATTATGCGGGGCCTTTGTCTCTGATCTCAGCGTCTTGTAGAGCGCGGACGCTAATTCGATGCACTTCGACTCTTCTCCGTGGCACACCACGAATCTATCCGGTCTCGGATTCAGCCTGCGGACGTAGTTCATGAGCTGGTTGCGGTCGCTGTGCCCTGAGAAGCCGTCGATTGTATGAATGCCCATGTTTATCTGCACGACCTTGGTCTTCCCGTTGTCGCTCATCGGAATTTCCTTCCAGCCTTTCTGGATTCTCCTGCCGAGAGAGCCCTCTGCCTGGTAGCCCACGAAAATTAAGCTGTTTTTCGGATTATCCGCTAGGTGTTTCAGGTATTCGATCGCAGGTCCGCCCGAGAGCATGCCGGAAGTAGCGATTATAATGCAGGGCTCTCCGTCTATGACTTCCTTCCTCATCGTGGAGCCGGTCACCCTCTTGAAGACTTCAGCCAAAAACGGATTCCTGCCCTTGTGGAAAATCTGGTCTCTGAGCTCCTTGTTCAGATATTCCGGATAGGTCGTATGTATGCCGGTAGCCTCCCATATCATTCCATCCAAGAATACAGGTACCTGGCTCAAAGCGCCCTGATTCATGTACTCGTCTAAAGCGACCATTAGCTCTTGGGCCCTGCCCACGGAAAACGCAGGCACCAGAACTTTTCCGCCACGGGTGATGGTATCATTAACTATTCTCATGAGCTCCTGCTCGGCTTCCCTCCTGCTCGGCTGGACATCGTTCATCCCGCCGTAGGTGCCCTCGATAATCAGGGTTTCTAATCTCGGAAATCTCACATTTGCAGGTTCGAAAAGCCTAGACTTCTCAAATTTAATGTCTCCTGTATAGGCGAGATTGTACAGACCGTCGCCTATGTGGAAATGAGCTATCGAGGAGCCGAGAATATGTCCTGCGTTGTGCAGCGTTAGTCTTATATCCGGAGAGATGTCCGTTACCTCGCCGTAGTCGAGAGGTATAATGTACTTGAGCAGCTTCTTAATGAAGGTACGGGCGTATGGGAGCTCCTTGCCTTCTCTCTCAATAACGTCCAAGTAATCCCACTGCAGCAGGAACATTAAGTCCCTCGTGGGCGGAGTGCAGTATATGGGACCTTCATATCCCATGTAGTACAGATATGGAACGAAGCCGCAGTGGTCGAGGTGCGCGTGCGTTACAACAACCGCATCCAAATCCTGA
>JACRDW010000084.1 GCA_016212785.1 Methanobacteriota archaeon
AGACGACATTGAAAAATTACAGAAGGAACTGGAAGTCTGCACAGTAAAGGCTCCTGAGCCTATACCTGCGCTTCCAAAACCCCAGCTTAAACCCGAATGCGCAGCAATCGACAAAGAAGCGAAAGTGCTAAAAGAAAAACTCGCAGCTGCTGAGAAAACCAATGCGTCTAAAGAAGACTTGGAAAAGCTAAGAAAAGAAATTGAAATTAAAATTCAAGAGCTCAAAGCATGCGCTGGTCCAACTCCTGGCGTCAAAAATCCCTGCGATGAAGTATCTATTCTAAAAGAAAGTCTGGAGCAGTTGCTGAAAAAGAGAGTTGACTTGGAAGCGCTTATAAATAAAGGGGAAATTGGGAAGGAAAATTTAGAGGCTTACGAAAAAGAAGTGGAATATATAAAGAAACGCCTGGAGCAGATGAGCTTCACATGCCAGCAGGGCAAACCTGTGGAAGAGTCTCCTTGCGCACGGCTCGGCAAGCTCGAAATAATTCACAGAGAAATTGGTGAGAAAGAAAAACTCGAAAAAATCACAGAGGAAATCCTCGCACTGAAAGATAAATGCAGGAAAGAAAATTTGAAAGCAGAAAAGGTAGAGTCTCTCGCAGACATCGAGAAAGTTTATGAAACGAAACTCAAGGTATCTGTGGAGAGCGCTCCGAAAGAAATTGTAACTGAACTCAAAAAAATAGAGGAGGAGAAAAATAGGCTCGTAGAAGATTTCGCCAAGAATGCATCAGAGCTTGAACTCAAAGGTATAACGATGATAAAAAAGGTAAGGATTGAAGGTGAAAGTGTTTTTTTAGACGACATAAAAGTGAAAGTGCCGACGATTAAGGTAGATGTCGAGGGAAAAGAGGTAGAAATCAAGCCGAGGGAAGGAGAAGTGACGATTACTCAGGGGAATGCAACAGTCAAGGGGAATGTAAAGCTGGAGTACGTGAATGATACGCTGGTAGCTGCAAAAAGCGGGAAGGCAATAAATGTTCTGCCGTCCGAGGTAGAAGACATAGTGGGGGGAGAAATCAAGGAAATAAAAATAACTGATGAGGAAGTTCCTAAATATATTGCGAAGAGCAAGAAAGAAGGAAGGTTTCTCGGAATTATACCCTTGTCGGTCACAAAAGAATACGAAATAAACGCTGAGAGTGGGAAGGTAATTGTGGAGAAGAAGCCTTGGTGGAGTTTTATGATTTTCTAATCACCAGAACTTTCCTTTATAAAAGCCTGTAACAGGGCAGCCGAGGCAGCGGTCTGAGGTATAGTAAGCACACCCAGCACAGCTCTTCTTATATCCGCAGGGCGGTTTGTCCTGCTTTTTGAATTTCATCCTGACTGGAAAGACGAAATCGCCGCTCGGAGCTATGACTATGCTTAAGTTAACGCCCGCTACGTGAGGGTCTGACCTCAAGTGTCCGTCCACGATTGCTTCGATAGTAGTAATATCCTCGCTCATGAAAAATAGGCAGAGGTTGCTCTCTCCGGAAACTATCAGCCCGTTCAGGAAGTAGGGGCAGTTTTTAAAAAACTCGAGTATTTCGGTTGTACTCTTTGCGGTCACGTCCACCTTTGCGAGGTAGAGGCCTACCTTCTTGAAGTTCATTCCTATGAGAGAGGAAATTGCGCCTTTTTCCCTGAGCTTGCGTATCCTCGCTCCAACCGAGGGCTGGGAAATTCCTACATGGCGAGCAATTTCCTTCTGGCTCATCTCCGGATTCTCTTCGAGAAGGCAAATAATTTGCCTGTCTTTTTCATCGAGCTCGAGCTTTTCTTTAATCATCTAATCAGTCTCGTAGGAAGAAAAATTTTCATGGATTGGTTAGTATAATATAAAAGTAGAATCACAAAAGTATTTATATTTTATGCACAAATTTTGCAAATTTCCTTTAATAAAAAGTAGAAAAATACTTAAAGAATAAATTCAAATAAATTAGGTGGAGGAGATTTATGGAGAGCGGAAAAATTTTAGCAATTTTTGCAGCAGCGTTTCTACTTCTAGCAGGCGCAGCAAGCGCGCAGGATGCGTGCATAGACTGCCACAAAATAGCAACTCCGAGCCTGGTTAAAGATTTCAAGAGCGGTGCGATGGGCAAGGAAGAAGTGCAGAATCCCTCTGCCAGCAAGATGGCAGGAAATGCCGCTGAGATACCCTGCACGAGCTGTCACGGCTCGCTGCATACTACTTCAACAGACTTTGCAAGGGCAAAGATGCCGACTCCTGAGACCTGCGAGACATGCCATGCCCCCAAGGTTGTAGAGTTCAAAGCAGGCAAGCACAATTTTGCCTGGGCTGCGATGCATGCGATGCCCACCACCAAAGACCAGCCGAAGGAGATAATACAGGGACAAAAAGGCTGCGGCGGCTGCCATAAAATGGGCACTAAAACCGAGACTGGATTGGAGAAATACAGATACGGCGTAGCGAGCTGCGACTCATGCCACACGAGACACAGCTTTTCTACAGCAGAGGCGAGGAGACCAGAAGCATGTTTACCGTGTCACATGGGCTTTGACCACCCGCAGTGGGAGATGTACTCTACATCAAAGCACGGTGTTATATACTCGGTCGAGGGCAGCAAATGGGACTGGAGCAAGCGCCTGAGCGAGGCAGATTACTCTGCACCAACCTGCCAGCTCTGCCACATGCAGAACGGCGACCACAACGTAATTACTTCCTGGGGCTTCCTTGCGGTGAGGCTTCCTGAGAAGGACGAGAAGTGGCTGGCTAACAGGCTGGAAATTCTAAAGGCGCTGGGCGTTTTGGATGCGAAGGGAAATCCGACACCGAGGCTAGATGTCGTCAAGGCAGCGAAGGTTGCGAGACTGACTGAAGAGGAGTGGCAGGCTCTGAGAGATAAAAAGCTCAAAGTCTGTTACAAGTGCCACTCGCAAACGTTTGCAAAGCAGAATCTTGAGAATGCGGACGCTGTAATAAAGGAAGCAGATGTGATAATGGCAGATGCGATAAAAACAGTCAAGGCACTCTATGCGGACGGAATACTTCCGAAGCCAAGCCATTACGCAGAACTTCCCTCTTACCCGTACCCTGACCTGCTCAGATTCTATGAAGTCCAGTCTCCAATCGAGCAAGACTTATACCTGATGTTCATGGAGTACAGGATGAGAGCATTCCAGGGAGCATTCCACGCAAATCCGGACTACATGCACTGGTACGGCTGGGCTCCGATGAAGGAAACTCTGGTCAGAATGAAAGACGAGGCTAAGAAGCTCAGAGAGGAAGCTGTGGTGAAGGCTGAGCTCGAAAAAGCGAAAGCAACACCGGCTCCAACGCCTGCTCCGGCAAAGGGAATATGCGGACCTACTGCGATAGCTGCCATAGCAGCGCTGCCGCTGGCATTGTATGCGCTGTATAGGAGGAGAAAGTAGCCTCCTTTTTTTATTTTTTAAATGGTTATTTTTAATACCCTGAACGTTTATTTTAAATCGATGAGC
>JACRDW010000085.1 GCA_016212785.1 Methanobacteriota archaeon
AAATGAGCTATCGAGGAGCCGAGAATATGTCCTGCGTTGTGCAGCGTTAATCTTATATCCGGAGAGATGTCCGTTACCTCGCCGTAGTCGAGAGGTATGATGTACTTGAGCAGCTTCTTAATGAAGGTACGGGCGTATGGAAGCTCCTTGCCTTCCCTCTCAATAACGTCCAAGTAATCCCAGTGCAGCAGGAACATCAAGTCCCTCGTGGGCGGAGTGCAGTATATGGGACCTTCATATCCCATGTAGTACAGATATGGAACGAAGCCGCAGTGGTCGAGGTGCGCGTGCGTTACAACAACCGCATCCAAATCCTGAATGCTGAACTCGGGAAGGTTGAGGTATGGAAACGCATTTTCGTTATCCCCTGCAGCGATGTTCACTCCGCAGTCTATGAGAACTTTGCTCTCAGGCGTATGGAGATACATCGAAGTTCTGCCGACTTCTCTGAAACCTCCGAGAGTGCTGACCCTTATCCAGAAGCTCCCTCTGGAAATTGGCGTTCTGTGAATTCTCCTCCCAACCTTGCGCAGTATTTCCTTGCGCTCGCTGCTCGTCTTAAGCAGCGTGTGCCTTATACTCTTTACAATCTTAGAGGTTATCGGAGGCGTTCTCCTTACCGTCGGCGTCCAGCCGACTGCAAGCTTTATATCGCTGAGAGTCTTTCCGGATTTTCCTATAACTAATCCCGGCTTGAGAGATTCGATTAAAGTTTCACCGAAGTTTTCGTCGAACTTTATGTCGGTTATGCCGGCCTCCTCCGGTACGACCTCCTTGATTTTCGCTATGGCTCGCTGCTCCTCCATCAGCACAGACGAATCTGGTCGTATAATTATCCTTTTCCGGATTATCCTGGCAAGCTCCTTGACAATCTCCCCGTTCGCTGTCAGAACCGAAGGATTTTTGGAGTACAGCACTACCTCTGGACCCTCAAAATCCACCTTGGTTATAAGAGAGGTGGCAGGAGTATTGTCTTTCACCACCTTCTTAATTTCATTAAGGCTGTCTTCTGCCGACACTTGAACACCCCAAAAATTACAATGAGAATAAATTAAAGTGCGCTAACTATCTTTTCGACTTCGTCTTCAGAAAGTTTCTTGAAACCTTTCTCCGTGACTTTTACTACATCGATTCCATTGCCGGTCATTGCATCCCTCTCCAGAGCTGCTTTAATCGCTCTTACCGCTACTTTGACGCACTTGTCTATCGGCAGGTCTTCCTTGAAGCTGTCTTCTAATACGCCGTATGCAACCGGAGAGCCGGAGCCGGTGGCAATTACTTTGTCTTCGATAGAACTGCCAAGCGGGTCTATGGAAAAAAGCCTTGAACCGTTCTTATCGAAACCGCCCACGATTACCTGCACAATCATTGGATAGTAGCGCTGGGAGAACAATATGTTTGCCATCAGCGTTGCCGCTGCCTCAACGCTCATCTCCCCTCCCTTGCGCATTCTGTACAGCTTTGCCTCAGCCTGCATCCACCTTATCAGCGCCTGCGCATCTGACACCGCACCCGCTACCGTTGCGCCTATATGCCTGTCTATCATGAAGCTCTTCTGCACTATCTTGTGGGCAATCAGCGTGCCCATCGTCGCCCTTCTGTCAGAAACCAGCACAGCGCCTTCTTTGCAGGCAAGACCGATTGTGGTTGTGCCCTTCGTGTATTCCTTTGTTCTTTCAGCAACTTCCATTCAAAACCTCCAGAGCAAATTGGAATAAAATAAGATGCTGACTAATACTATTTATTTCTTATATATAAGCCTTTCCCATATTTCAGAGTTGACATCATCCATCGTAGGTGGTGTAATAAGCTTTATATTCTGGTTTTGTATTATTTCAAAACAAACAAGGAGGTGCTGCATGGCAGATGTGCTTTCGTTTTTAGGTGCTGTTACTGGAAAAACGGTAGCTGTTGCTGCGATATATATTCTGAAAATAATCGCTGCTTTGGTCGTACTGATAGTTGGACTGTACGCCGGCAGAGTTTTCGGAAGGGTGATATCCAAGGTGCTGGACAAGGCTGGATTAAACGAATTGATAAGGAAAACTGTTGTGGGAGAGCATATTGAAAAAAGCGGAGTGCAGTTAGTCGGTATTTCGGATCTGGTGATAAGATGGTTCATTTATGCAGTTGCTTTGATGGCAGCGGTAGATATTCTCGGGATAGGCTTTCTAACCACATTTCTGTTGGACGCCATAGGGTATATTCCAAGCCTAGTCGCAGGAATCGTAATACTGCTTGTCGGATTGGTTGCAGTTGATTTTATCGTGGAGTTCATCAAAACTACGACCAAAGAGCTGAAAATCGAGTACATAAGTGCTGTAACCTTCGTGATAAGAATCTCGCTGTACCTCATGATACTCGTCATGGCGCTCGACCAGTTCAAAATAAAAACGACGATAATATATGCTCTGATAACCCCAATTGCGTACGGAATAGCTATAGGAGCCGGTATTGGTCTCGGGATTGCAATAGGCTGGGGTCTGAAAGATGCGGTCGCCAAAGCTGCGGAAAAGAAGCTGAAAGAGAAAGAAGCAAAGTGAGATGTACGAGATACCGAGCCCTGCGGATTTGCGCAATTACAGATTGAAAGTCGGAATGACGCAGACAGAGCTTGCCGCAAAAGCCGGGGTAAGCCAGTCTCTGATAGCCAGAATTGAGTCAGGGGACATAGACCCCAGGGCATCGACCCTCAAGAAAATTTTGGAAGCATTGAAGGCGGGGAAAGCAAAAGAACTCTGCGCAGCCGATGTGATGAAATACCCGGTCATTTCCATAAGACCTTCCGATACTATAAGAACTGCAAACAAATTGATGGAGAAATATGGAATTTCCCAGCTGCCGGTGCTGGAGAATAACGTGCAGGTCGGGAGCATTTCGGAGGACAGAGTTGTCAGGGAAATTTCTTCTGGGAAGGATATATCTAAAATTCCTGTCAGAAGAATCGAAGAAATAATGAACGACGGCTTTCCGACTGTAAGCAAGGGCACCGACGTTAAAACGATTTCAAAATTGGTTGAAGCGAATCCGGCAGTTCTGGTCGTGGAAAGAGGCAAGGTTATCGGGATAATAACAAAGGCAGATATAATAAGAATGATGTAAAAGCCTATGCCGTTGCCATCTCGGGAGCAACCAACAGCTCGTCTACAGTCCCGAGCATTTTTTCTCTGCTGAACGGCTTCTCGATGTATGCATCATAGCCTGCGCATCCGAAGATGCTCATAGCCCTTTCCTCAGCTACCACCGTAAACATGACAACTGGAATTGACTTGAACTTCTCATCGGCTTTAATCTCCGCAAGAACCTTGTTCCCATCCACGCCGAGTATGTCCAGAAGTATGAGGTCTGGCTTTTCTTTCTTCAATTTATCCAGGCATTCCTCGCCGCTCGATGCTTCTATGATCTCATAGCCTCTTTTCTTCAGCATTATACCGGTGAGAAAGAGTATGTCCGGCTCGTCGTCCACGACCATGATTTTTTTCATACTTGCAAATTAAATTCTTCTAGTATTTATGTTTTTTGAAAAGAAGTGGGGAGGTGGCTGGCAGGGGAGAAATGACTAAAGACCCTGCCAGCTTGCGAATCGCCAAATAGCCCAGAGGGCTACTCAGCACCAATATATTTTGCGCATCTTTTATATAAATCTTGCTGCGGTTGGGGGTTGTTTCAAAGAGACAGAGCTACTACAGAGAATCCGAAGCCTCGCATATAAAGACGGGTACAGGCTTGTGTTGAACAGGGCTAAAGATATTATGCTCAAGAATTTTTATTTTAGGGAATTACGAAACAACCCCGCTCAACCGAAACATTAATATATTTCTTTCTCAAATTTGGTTAGCAACTTAAAAATGAGTAGCATGGATATTACAGCGCTGTTGTCTCTCGCAAAGCATGGGTGCTGCGAAAAGGTGGTAGAAATATCTTCGTTTCAGCTCGCAAAGGATTTGAAAACTTCGCAGCAGACTGCATCGAGAAGAATTAAAGAGCTCGAAAGCGAGGGCTACATATCACGGGAAATCCTGCCGAAGGGGCAGAAGATAAGAATAACTCCGAAGGGCACAGAGGTGCTGAGGCAGATGTACTCTGAGTTAGGCAGGGCATTAGAAAGAGCAGAGCCTTCTGTTTATAACATAAGCGGAGAGGTAACCTCGGGAATTGGAGAAGGAAGATATTATATGAACATACCAGGCTATAAAAGCCAGTTCATTCAAAAGCTCGGTTTTGAGCCTTATCCAGGCACCCTAAACCTGAAGTTAAAATCCAGTGAGGAGATAAAGCTCAAACAGGCACTGCAGGATTTTGAGGGCATTGCAATAGAGGGATTTGCCTACAAAAACAGAACCTTCGGTCCTGCTAAGTGCTTCAGGGCAAGCGTAGAGGGAATTGAAGGAGCGGTTGTAATTCCTGCGAGGTCTCACCACGGATTTAATTCCCTTGAAGTGATTGCGCCCAGGAAAATCAGAGATGCCGCAAAATTAAAGGACGGCGATGTTGTTACGGTTAGAGTATTTGTAGCTTGAGGTGTTGCAATGAGTAAAATAAACGAGGCAATAGAAGCGCTGAAGAGCGGCGGAGAGGTGCTCGTATACGACGCAGATGGCCGGGAAGAAGAAACAGACATAGTCGTTGCTGGAGAATTTACCGCACCCTCGCACATACGAACGATGAGAAAAGACGGCGGGGGTTTAATCTGCGCTGCGGTGCACCCAAAAATCGCTGACAGGCTGAAAATTCCTTTCCTTGTCGATGTGTGGAGGCATGCGGGCAGGAAGTACAGGGTTTTCAAAGAGCTTAAACCAAACGACATACCCTATGACGAAAAGTCCTCTTTCTCGATTACCATAAACCACAGAAAGACTTTTACCGGGATAACAGACAACGACAGGTCGCTTACGATAAGAGAGCTGGCAAGGGTTGCAGAAAATTCTCTCAACGGCTACAGACCCGGCGAGTTTGGGAGGAACTTCAGGGCTCCGGGGCACGTCGTGCTGCTCAGAGCTGCTGATAATTTGCTGCTGGGGCGCAAGGGACATACCGAGCTCAGCGTTGCTCTGATGGAGCTCGCAGGTCTCACGCCGGTAGCGACGATATGCGAGATGCTGGGCGACGACGGAAACTCGCTGCCCCTCGAGAAAGCAAGAGAATACGCAAGAAAGCACGGGTTACCTTTTCTTGAAGGAAAAGACATAATAAAAAAATTTATAAATCAGTGCCCCTAACCAATGCTGTGGAGTCGAAATTATGCCGATTCAGGAAGTCAAAAAAATATGGATGAACGGGAAGCTCGTCGACTGGAAAGAAGCGAAGATTCACGTTCTAACGCATGCGCTGCATTACGGCTCAGGAGTCTTCGAGGGGATAAGGTGCTATAAAACTGTCAAAGGACCTGCGGTTTTTAGATTGAGGGAGCACCTCGAGAGGCT
>JACRDW010000007.1 GCA_016212785.1 Methanobacteriota archaeon
CGGCATAACGATAATCCTTGGTCTGGGGGAGGGAATTGAGGATTTGCCTGCGCTATTTGAGCTCATCAGAAAATTATCTCTCGACAGGATAACTTTCTATTCTTTGAATCCGCAGGATGGCACGAGCTACGAAGATCAGCCGCCGCCTTCCTCGATATACCAGTCAGGAGTCATAGCGCTCACAAGATTGAATTTTCCTGAAATAGAAATAATCGGAGGCACGTGGATAGACCAGCTGCCCAACATAGGTTTAATGCTCCTCGCAGGGGCAAACGGCATAACTAAATATCCTTTATTCAGCATGTTTGGAAACAGATACGGAAAAAAAGTGGAGGAAGAAGTAAAGTTCGCAAACAGAAAGCTGCTCGGCACCTTCTCTGATTTGGATGTCCTCAGAGGCATTAAAAAACTGGGAAAAGAAAGAATGCCAAATTATGTGTGTAAAAAGAAGAAGCCCAAAATTACAGACGAAGCGGCTGAAAAAATTTCAGAAATGAAAAAAGAGATAGATGCTGCGGTTGAAGAATACGTGAGTACTGCGGAGAGGCGGTTGCGCTAGCAAGATGGAGGTCTTTCAGATATAAACGAATTTTTGAGTCAGGCGATAAGGGAGAGTTTGAGAGCGGAAGTTACATAGCTCTTATTCCGAGGTTGGTGCTCTTTAAACAAGATGACAACTACTTTTTAATCGAAGATGAAGTCTTGGAGGCATGGCTAGAAAAATTATCGCCTTTTTAAGGCGCTAGTTCCGCTGCGCTTCACCACTATTCAGCTTGAGACTTAACGATTATCGCACCATCAGTTGCATCGACGTCGCTGAATTTTATTATCCTCCTGTTTTCCCCTCTAAGGACTGTAAAATCAGCAACGTTACCTTTGTCGTCCAGAAACACTGACTCCACCGTTCCCAGATATTCCCCGAGCTGGGTGTAAACCTCCCTGCCTACAAATTCGTGCCTGACTTTTCCCTCGGCTCTTTCCTCTTTTGCTATGAGCACCTCACCAGCTGCCGAGAGTTCCTCCCTGGGTAGAACTTCTTCTCTGCCTTCAAGCTCCAACTTCTCTGCCTTTCCCTCCTTGACTTCCACTCCCTTCACCCTGCCCATAAACTCCCCTGCTTCTGAGAATACCTTGAGCTCTGCGACGCCCCTGATTTTTGTGCCCAACAGCAAAAGAGCAACGCCGTTCAAAACTAAAATAGCCCCCGGAATAAAGAGCAAGTAGGTAAGCGTCTGGATTGCATCCATGGTAAATGGGGGAGGTACCGCCGAGGTAAATAAACCTGCTGTGGTAGAAGAAAATTCAAGCGGAACTGAAAACGCAGCTGCGCCCACGCCGATGTTTATCAGCCCTATCAACTGAATTAATCTCATCGCATTCCGTTATGCGCTGAATATATAAATACTTTTTTAAGCAACCACGCAATAAATAAAAAACATGGTTTGGATTCGGGTCGCTGCGGTTTGGATACTCCTGCTAGTTCTGAGCGTTGCAATATACAAGGTAGTCCAGAAGCTGGCTAGGAGATCGTATGCGAGAGCCTCGAGAGTTGAATATCCTGAGGATGTGGGGGGGGTAGAAGAACCAGCAGAGCAGCCGATTAGAGAATGGAAGCAGCTGGAAGAACCGCAACCACAGGAAATCCTGCCAGAAAAGTTAGCAGAAGCAAAACCCTCTAAAAAGAAAAAAGAAATTCAAAAAAATCCCTTGCTCGAGTATATAGAAGATTGGAAAGAGCCTGAGGCAGCGCCAGCGGCTGTAAAACCTGTCATTAGAGAAAAAGCAACAGAAAAACCGAGGAGAGGCAAAGTTATCAGCCCGGCTAAGTATCCGGAATGCTTCGGAACAGATTACAAACTTGAGAAGTGCAAGAAAGACTGCGGCGTTGTGGAAGAGTGCATCAAGGCCGTTGAGGTCTTGCAGAGGATGTAATTATGGAAATAGGCGTCGTTGGCAAGCCTAACGTTGGCAAGTCAACTTTTTTCAACGCAGCCACGCTCGCCGGCGCAGAAGTAGCTTCCTATCCCTTTACGACAGTAAATCCGAACAGGGCGCTCGGATTTGTCAGGGTGCCTTGCGCTTGCAGAGAGCTTGGGGTAACCTGCAATCCCAGAAACTCGAAATGCATCGCAAACGATAGGTTCATACCCGTGGAGCTTATAGATGTTGCCGGACTGGTACCGAAGGCGCACGAAGGCAGGGGTCTTGGAAATAAATTTTTAGACGAGCTTCGCAGGGCGAGCATGCTGATTCACGTCGTGGACGCAAGCGGGGGTACTGATGCAGAAGGAAATATCCTGCCTCCCGGCTCTCGCGACCCGCTCGAGGATGTTCGCTTTCTGGAAGAAGAAATCGAGCTCTGGTTTCTGAACATATTCAAGCGCAGCTGGGACAAGGTGTCGAGGAAGGTCCAGTACGAGGGCAAGGACTTCGTGAAGTACTTCGAGGAGATGTACGTCGGAATAGGATTTGAAGAGAAGCACATAACGCAGGCTGTTAGGGAGGCGGGAGTAAACACAGAGAAGCCGCACAGCTGGAGCGAGGAGCAGCTTTTCTCCTTTGTTAAATCTCTCAGGCAGGCTTCGAAGCCGATTATAATCGCTGCGAACAAGAGCGACGTAGATGCTGCGGAAGAAAACATTAAAAGAATGAGGGGAGAGCTGCAGTCGATTGTAATTCCGACAAGCTCGATGGGAGAATACGTCCTGCGCAAGCTCGCAGAGGAAGGAGCTGTTCGCTACCTTCCCGGAGACTCTGAATTCGAAACCATAAGCATAGAAAAAATCTCGGAGAAGCAGAAAGCAGCGCTGCGAATAATCGAAAGAAATGTATTCGCTCGCTTCGGCAACACGGGCGTGCAGCAGTGCATAAACGCAGCGATTTTTGACGTGCTGCAAAAAGTAGTCGTTTACCCGGTCGAGGACGAGGTTAAATTTTCTGACAAAAATGGAAATGTTTTACCGGATGCGTTTCTAATGGACAGGGGCGCAACCCCGAGAGACCTTGCGTTCAAAATTCACACCGAGATAGGGGAAAGTTTCATCGGCGCATTAGATGCGAGAACAAGGCGAAAAATAGCAAGCGACAAGCCGCTGAACAACGGCGATATCGTGAAGATACTTGTGCGGTAAGATATATTAATAACTTTTGATATAGGATTTGCCATGAAAATCTTGGTGGGCGATGCGCTGCACGAGGCAGGTATAGAGCTGCTCAGAAAAGTTGCGGACGTGGAGGTAGCGGCAGGGCTGAACGAAAAGCAGCTCATTGAGAAAATCAGAAGTGCTGATGCGCTTCTTGTGAGGAGTAAAACGAAGGTAACCAAGAACGTTATTCAGGCTGCTAAAAATTTGAAGGTTATCGGCAGGGCAGGTGTGGGAGTGGACAACATCGATTTGGAGGCAGCCACGAAGCGGGGCATCGTCGTCGTGAATGCCCCCGAGGCCTCCTCTATAACAGTTGCGGAGCACACGATTGGTTTAATGCTTGCGATGGCCAGGAAGATACCCTTTGCAGACGCTTCTTTAAAATCAGGGAAGTGGGAGAAGAAGAAGTTCGTGGGAATTGAGCTTCGTGGGAAGGTTTTAGGAGTTATAGGTCTCGGAAGAATCGGCACGCAGGTCGTGGCCAAGGCAAAGGCTTTTGGAATGCAAATTCTTGTTTACGACCCATACATTTCTGAAAAACTTGCCATGGATTTGGGAGTTAAAATTTCGGATTTAGACGAGGTAATAAAAAATTCTGATTTTATTACCCTGCACGTACCGCTGACCGAGCAAACGAAAAGGATGATCGGAAAGAAAGAAATTGAGAAGATGAAAAAGGGCGCTTTTATAATCAACTGCGCAAGGGGCGGCACAGTGGACGAAAAAGCTCTGTACGAGGGTTTGAAATCTGGAAAAATCGCCGGCGCTGCCCTCGATGTCTTCGAAAAGGAACCGCCGCTGGAAAGTCCTCTTCTAAAGCTGGAAAATATCGTAGTTACTCCGCATCTGGGTGCGAGTACAGAGGAAGCGCAGAGGTATGCGAGCGTTATAGCGTGCGAAGAGGTTATAAGGACGCTGAAAAACGAAGCGCCTCGCAACGTCGTAAATATGCCGGTGTTTTCTCAGGAAGTGCTTGAGAAATTAAGAGGCTACCTACCTCTTGCCGAAAGCCTGGGCAAATTTTCAATTCAGCTCCTGAAGGGCAGGATAAGCGATGTTTCAATAACGTACTGCGGAAGGCTTCTGGAGGTCGAGGAGCTGAAAGTTTTAACAAACGCAGCGCTGAGGGGGCTTCTTTCGCCGATTCTCAGCGAGAGCGTGAATCTGCTGAATGCTCCAATAGTTGCGAAAAATAGAGGCGTCAGGGTAACCGAGGGGAGAAGAGAAGAGTCAGAGAAGTTCAGCAGCCTGATAATCCTGAAAGTAAAAGCAGATGGAGAAGAAACTGAAGTCAGGGGGACTCTGCTTGGGGAAGAAGCCAAAATCGTGGGCATAGACGGCTACTCCCTGGATTTAGCTCCCAGGGGAGAAATTCTCCTGGTTAAACACGAGGACAGACCAGGGACGATTGGGAAGGTGGCGACTTCTCTTGGAAAGCGGAAGATAAATATAGCTACGATGCAGGTTGGGAGAAAAGAAGCAGGCGGTACTCAGCTTATGGTTCTCACGGTTGACCAGCAGATTTCGAAGGAAGTACTCCGCACCGTGAGCAAGATAAAAGGGGTTAGAAGAGCTATGGCGGTGGAGTTATGAAAGTCAAGGATATGATGAGCAAGGGAGTAGTTACAGTAGACGAGAGTCTTTCTATCCGTGAAGTTGCCGGGGTAATGGCCAGATACGATATTTCAGGAGTGGCTGTTGTGGGTAAAGAAGGGTCTCTGGAAGGCACGATATCCAATAGGGACATAGTAGAGGCGATAGCAGAGGAAAAAAATATAGAGAAGCTGCGCGCAGGAGACCTTATGATACCCTGAACGATTACCATAGACCCCGAGGCGAGCATGGAGGAAGTCTCAGAACTCATGCACAGAGAAAGCGTGCACCGCCTGTTTGTGTGCGTTGAGGAGGAAATAAAGCCAGCCAGGATAGGTCCAAAGTACAGGCTTAAACCGGCAGGGGTAATAACTGCGAGCGATTTGGTGAAATATCTCGCCAGGAGCTGAGCTATGTCGTTTCAGGATAGAAAAGTTAGAGAGCTCATGACAAAGGGAGTAATCAATGTCCCAGAAGAGATGAGCATAAAGGAAGTTGCAGAGATAATGTCTTACTACAAGATTTCTGGAGTTATCGTCTTGGATAAAAATAAAAAACCAGCAGGAGTAATATCTGAAAGAAACATTATCAAAGCCTTGACGGAGGGTGTTAAACCTGGCACAGCCGCTAGAGAAATTATGAGCACTACAATTTTTACAATAGACCCGGACGCAACGATTCGAGACGCTGCGAAGATTATCAAGGAGAATAGAATCCACAGGCTTTTTGTTTTTACAGGAGGGCGCGGCGTTACCAAGATAGACAAGCTACCAGAGGGCATAGTCAGCGTGAGCGACATAATCAAGGAGCTGGCGCTGACGAAGTGAACTTACCCCAAGACCGCTTCTAAAATATATATCCATGTTAAGAAAGCAGGCTTAATTTATAATAATTGATAATGATAAAAGGTGTGGAAATGGCAATCAGCATGGCAGAGTTCGTGAGCAGGTGCTACCAGTGCGGCACGTGCTCCGGCGTCTGTCCAAAAGCAAGGGTCAAGCCCGGTTTCCTGCCGAGAAGAATTGTGCACGAAAACATAACCGGCTTTTCCTCGAGGGCAGTTTCTTCGGGCGCAGGCTGGGACTGCCTGACGTGCGGGATTTGCCAGAAAAAGTGCCCGATGAAGGTCGAGTTTCTGGAAATGTTCCTGTCGATGAGGAAGGAAATGAGCAACGGGGCTGGTGTACCCTGCAAGCTGGCGCACGAGAATTTTCTCGGCTCCTCTTTTTACAATATAATGAAGAACGAGAAGATAAAGCCGAAGAGGAAGCACCTCCTCGCCAAGGACGTAAAAATCAGCGATACCAGCGAAGTGCTGTACTTCACGGGCTGCCTTCCCTACTTAGACATAATTTTTAAGGACGACGTGGGCTTCGAGGGAATGGAAATCGCAAACAACACAATTCGCCTTTTGAATGCGGTGGGCGTAGAGCCTGCGGTGCTCGACGAAGAGAAGTGCTGCGGCCATGACCAGCTCTGGAGGGGCGACTTAAAAACGTTTGAAGAGCTTGGAGTTCAGAATAAAAACCTTGTGAAGTACAAAACCATAGTAACGAGCTGTCCGGAGTGCCTTCGAACGCTTGCAGTGGATTATAAGGAGAGGCTGGGAATTACTCTAAACGTAAAGCACATTTCAGAATTTCTCGTGGATAAGGCTGCAAAGCTGGCTCCGAACGGGAAAAAAGCAATTACGTTTCACGACTCGTGCAGGCTGGGAAGATATATGCAGACTTACGAGCAGCCGAGAGAACTTTTAAAATCGATGGGATATGAGATAAAGGAAATGGCCAGAAACAGGGAAGACTCGCTCTGCTGCAGCATTTCAGCTTGGGTGAATTGCGATGACGAAAACAAGGAGTTGCGAAGAAGAAAACTGGACGAGGCGATTGCGACAGATGCAGAGATTCTCGTTACCCCCTGCCCGAAGTGCCAGATTCACTTAAAATGCCTGCAAGTGGACAAGTCAGAGCCCGGGCGAAAGATTAGAATTGCTGACTTATCAACGGTTCTGGCCGAGAATCTAAAGAGGTGAGAAATTGGAAAATTTCGTTCCGCTGATGAAGCCCAGCAAGGGCTTCGAGGAATTAAAAAAACTTGTCATAGACCAGGGAATCTGCAGCGCCTGCTCGGCCTGCGCTGCCTTCTGCGATAGAATAGAGATGGTAAACGGAATGCCTGCGCTCGTAAAGGACTGC
>JACRDW010000090.1 GCA_016212785.1 Methanobacteriota archaeon
GCGAATAGGAAAGCGCATGGTGGAAGAAAGACTCGCAGCCTGCGCAAATGTTATTGAGAAGGTGCATTCTTTATACTGGTGGAAGGGAAAATTAGAAGAGAGCGGCGAAGCTGTGCTCCTGCTCAAGACCAAAAAAGATAAAATCAAAAAAATTATTGCAATGGTAAAAAAGCTGCACAGCTATGAAAACCCTGCAATTGTTGCATTTCCGATTTTGGAAGGCAGCGAAGAGTATCTAAAATGGATTGAAGGAGAGATAAGATGACGAGAAAACAGAAAAAGAAGGTTCCAAGAAAAAAAACTGAGAGCGAGCTGGCGTGGCTCAAAATCAAGGGAAAATATCCAAATTGCATAGGAAGCTATCCGGAGTGTCCCCCGAAAATTGAGGACAAAGCTAACCCTCCTGACGAGTGCCGTCTCTGCCCTGTTTACATGGAGTGGAAGAGATAGCTTGCGGCTATGAAACTTAAATTAGGAATCGCCTTTATCTGCATTGCTTTCCTTATAATTCTCTGGAATATTTCTGAATTTAGTAAGGTTGATGTTTCTTTAGCGTCGCTTCTCTCAACCGAGGCAAGTGATGTGGAGGCAAACTATACATACACTGAGAGTGCAGAGCCGGGAGGAGAAATATCGGTTACATCAATCCTTCAGAATAATGATAGATTTCCTGCTTCGTTTAATATTACTCTTTATGTCAGGGAGCAACTTGGAAGAGTTATTACTCAGGAATCGCTCTCGGGGTCGGTTAGTCCTCACCAATCGCAAACTACCTCATTAAGTTTATTAATCCCGTCTCGGACTCAACCCGGGGATTATCTCTTAGAGGGAAGTTTGAAATTCGGAAAAAAGGAGTTTGTGCTCGGTCCGGTAAATGTCTCTATAAAATCCTTAGTGAAGATTGCGGATGTGATCTCCTTACCGAGACCTACCCAAGAAACGATAACCAGATATTATGAGTGGGAGTATGGCAGAAGTAAATGGAACTGGAATTTAACAATTCCGGGGTCTCTGTATGGCTATTATAAAAATAAGCCCAGACCTCCAACTGGAGATTATTCTGTTTACGTAACTGATCCATATGACGACCAGTACATCGGGAAACTTGTAGAAGCTATTGATAGGGTGGCGATAAAAGAGGGGCTTGCCGAGCATGAAAAATTAACCTGGCGATAGCTTTTGTGCAGAGCCTTCCCTACACGCCGGACAATGTGACAACTAAATTTGACGAGTATCCCAGGTATCCGATAGAAACTCTGGCAGATAATGGAGGCGATTGTGAGGACGCCTCAATATTAACTGCTGCCCTTCTCAGCAACATGGGCTATAAGGTTATCCTAATCTCACCGCCAGAGCACATGGCTGTGGGAATCCACATAGAAGGTGCTTATGGCTCTTACTACGAGATAGAGGGAAGGAAATACTTTTATCTGGAGACCACTGGAAAAGGCTGGAAAATTGGTGAGATTCCAGAAGAATATAGAGGCGCTGAGGTAAAGATATATCAGCTCATTCCTAAACCTGTCCTAACACACAAATGGACTGCACTCCAAAGGGGCTATGTCTTAACGTTAAATGTAACTGTTAAAAATGTCGGAACTGCGGCTGCAAATAACGTGAAAGTTTATGCTGCCTTTGACGCTGGCGAAGGGCATGTTTATAACCCAAAAGAGAGCAAAAGCTTTAATTTGAATGCTGATGCCGAAGCTGAGATAACGCTGTATCTGGATGTTCCGAGGGAGAAGCATACGAGGCTAATCGTTAAAATACTGAGCAATATATATTTGATGGATACCAGCTATTCTGAATGGTTCCAGACATAACTATTTACCCGCTGACTTCTCTAAATCTCTTTATCACCCACTTCCTGTCCAGCGATGCGATGAGCGCACCCGCCTTCGGTCCCTTGGTTTTTCCAGTCGTCGAAAGATATACTGCCTGAAAAGCCTCGCTGAGCGGGATTTTCATTTCGTTTGCAACCTGATAAACCTGCACTTGTATTTCTTCAGCTGATCTATCTTTTTCTAACCAAGCCGCAAGTTTTTGCAGCAATTCTTTTTGTCTGCCGCTGAGCTGGGCTTTAATCTTCTCTACGTCTACGCTAAGGCTTATCCTCGCTTCTTCCGGAGCGTACTTCTGCGCCCAGTTCCTCGCAAGCTCAATTCTCTTTAAAATCAGGCTGCGGTTTTTTTCCTCGTAATGTCCTGAGTGCTTCAAGCTACTTATTATTGCGTCCTCGCCCGGGAAAACCTGTGAAATTAGGGCAGCGTGTGAAAACGGCAGGCTCACCGGCTTATCTATGCCGCCGAGCTGGGAAATTTCATACAGCCTTCTCATGTGTTTTATTTCCTTACTGTCTTCTTTTTTCTCAAAATAAATTCTTGCGTGCTCGTCGTACTCGTCGTACAAATTCGGCAGGTCTTTCCAGGAAAAGCTCCTGGTTTTCATGAGCTTCTTGTTGTAGAAGAATCTCAGCAGCTGAGTCGGAGCAGCGCTCAGCCAGTCTTTTGGATAAACAACATTTCCGAGCGATGCTGACATCTTTTTGCCATCTATCACGAGATGCTCGTAGAAAATCGGCACCGGCGACGGAAAGTCGAATATTCTCTCAACGATTCCTGCGTTTACCCACCACGCCGAAGTGGGAACGACGTACTCCTTGCCTGCGCCCTCGGCAGCGATTTTCCATCTTGCCCACTGCGCAGCCCACTCACCCTTCCACAAAAGCTTACCCCTGTCTCTGAGCGGATTGGCTTCGCCCTCGTAGCCGCAGCCAAGGGCGACCTGGGTTTCGAAAGAGTAGTCCTCGCACTTGTACGCTACTTTATTTTCTTCAATCTCCTTTATCCTCGGCGTTATTACCTTGCCGCAGCCTTTGCATCTCGGCACCCACGGGCTCCATCCACGCTTCAGGGGAGTCTCTCTGTATTTGTTCTGTATTTCTATGATTTTCTCAAGATTATCCAATATAGCCCTGATGTAAGGCTTGAAATTTCCCTTCCTGTATTCTTCACTCATCGAATACTTGGCAATTTTCGCATCCACGAATTCGTCAATAACCTCTAAATATTCCGAGACGTGGTGCTCTGCGTAAGAGGAGTGACAGCCCCAGGGATCCAGAATCTCGCTCACAGGCATGCCGAGATATTTTGAGAATTCTCCAGGCACGCCTTCAGGTATCTTCCTCAGCGGGTCCATGTCTTCTGCTACCCATATCATCTCCGAATCATGACTGTGCTCCTTAAGTGCTCTGCACACGGACTCGCTGCGAATGGTATCGCTCAGCCTTCCTATGTGCAGCACTCCGGAAATCGAAGCAGAAGTTTTTATCGTGTACTTTTTGAACTCAGGAATTTTCTTATCTAAGTAGTGGAATTTTTTCCTGTCCGCGATTTCTTCTGCCTTCTGGTCTGCCCAGAAAAGTGATTCTTTCTCCATGCCTAACATTTATCTTGCTGCATACTTATAACTTATAGCATATAAGGAGGTTGACGTAGGGGAAAAAATTTGACGTAGGTGGTTATATACGCCAGCATTAATGACCACCTACGTCTGGTTTTCCTGCCCACCTGCGTCTGTGTCCAGCATGATTAAAAAAGTTTATTCGAATCGCTACCTTGGCACGCTTCCAAAAGGCTGCAAATTATGTATGAAAGGTGCAAAGCTCGTAGTTTTCGTCTCCGGCATATGCTCCAAAAAATGTTTCTATTGCCCAATATCGCTGAAGAAGAAAAACAAGGACCGGAGCTGGGTTAACGAAAGACCTGTCAAAAAACCGAGCGACGTAACTCATGAGGCAATACGAATGAGTGCATTAGGCGCAGGAATGACAGGCGGCGACCCTGACCTCAGCTTGGAAAAAACCCTCGGGTACATGAGGCCCCTGAAAAAAGAATTCGGTAAAAAATTTCACATCCACATGTACACTTCGAATGCGCTGGATAAAGAAATGCTGAGAAAGCTGAAAAACGCTGGACTGGACGAGCTCAGATTCCATATAACAGACAACGGAGAAATATGGAATTCTATCAAAAATTCCGCAGAAATGGACATGTGCACAGGAGTTGAAATCCCGGTTATACCAGGGCAGCACGACAGAATACTTGAGATTGCGAGGAAGCTGAGCGGAATAGAAGGCAGCTTTTTAAATTTGAACGAGCTTGAGTTTTCCGAAACGAATTTAAGAGAATTCAAGAAGAGGAATTTTGAGCTGAAAAGCGAGACTTCCTACGCCGTCAAGGGGAGCGAAGAGACTGCACTTAAAATTTTGGCATTGTGCAAAAATTTTAAACTGAATATTTACTACTGTTCCTCTGCATACAAAGACTCTGTGCAGCTCAGAAAGAGGCTGCTGAGGACCGCAAAAAACACTGCAAAGGATTATGAAGAGGTCAGCGAAGATGGACTGCTTTTGAAAGGAGTTATAGCGGTAGAAAAACCAACACTTGAAAAACTAAGTGCTCTTAGAAAAAATTTGATTAAAGAATTTAAAATACCTGAGAATTTAATTACGGTAGATAAGGAGAAAATGAGGCTCGAAACGTCTGTTGAGATTTCAGAAAAACTGTCAGAGATGTATAAAAAAAGAGGATTGAAATATTTTTTGGTAGAAGAATATCCGACGAGCGACAGACTGGAGACTGATGTAGTGCCTCTGGAGGTGAGTGAATGAAGGTTGCGGTAATGGGGGCAGGCGCAGTCGGAGGATACTTCGGAGGTGTTCTGGCTAAAAATGGTGCAGATATTACGCTAATCGCACGAGGAAAACACCTGGAGGCGATGAGAAAAGAAGGGCTTCATATCAAGAGCTACAGAGGAGATTTTAGAGTAGATGTTAGGGCAGCTTCGGACCCGGAAGAAGTAGGTCCCGTGGAGCTGATTATATTTACAGTGAAAGCCTACGATACCGAAGGGGCAATAGGACTATGCAGCCCGATGATTCAAAAAAATACGTGCATTCTCAGCTTGCAGAACGGCATCGACAACGACGAGAAGATCGCTGGAGCAGTCGGCTGGGAGAAGGTCATAGGAGGCGTTGCATACATAGGAGTCAGCGTCGAGGAGCCGGGAGTCATATGCCACTCTGCGGCAGGGAAAATCGCGCTTGGAGAAGTAGACAGGAAGATAACGCACCGCATAAGGAGAATCGCAGAAATGTTTTCTTCAGCTGGTGTACCCTGTGAGATATCCGAGGATATAATAAAACTCAAGTGGAAAAAACTGGTGTGGAATGCTGCATTTAATGCGCTGACGACTATTACAAGAGCAAGCGTGGCTGAGGTTTTAAGCGATGCAAAGCTGATGGAGATTGCAGTTGCTGCGATGCATGAGGTCATAGAAGTTGCGCAAAAAAAAGGCATAGATATAGACGAGGCTGCAATTCAGGATGCTCTGACGCTGTCAAAGAACGTAGGCGACTTCAAAACATCGATGCTGCAGGATTTTGAGTCTGGCAGGAAAACAGAGGTGGAAGCTCTGAATGGGATAGTTTTAAGGAAGGGGAGAGAGGCAAACGTCAAAACGCCTGTAAATCAGTGCTTGTATTCGCTGGTATCGTTTATGGAGAAAAAACGATGAAGAAGGTTTTTGTCACTTGGAGGATTCCTGAGGAGGGTTTAGATGTGCTCAAGAAAGAGGTAAGCGTCGAAGTCAATCCCCGCGACAGGGCGCTGACTAAACTAGAGATCATCGAAGGGGTAAGGGAAAAGGACGGGCTGCTCTGCCTCCTCACTGACGGGATAGATGCGGAGGTAATGGACGCTTCCCCCAACCTTAAGGTTATCTCGAACTATGCCGTGGGTTATGATAACATCGACATCAAGGCCGCTACTTCTCGAGGCATCGTGGTCACAAACACCCCGGAGGTATTAACAGAGACTACTGCGGATTTTGCGTGGGCTCTGCTCATGGCCTGTGCGAGAAGGATAGCAGAAGCAGACAGGTTTACAAGGGAAGGAAAATTCAGGGAATGGTCTCCAACGCTTCTGACCGGGAGAGACGTGCATGGAAAGACCCTCGGCATACTCGGTCTCGGGAGAATAGGCTCGGCGGTGGCGAGAAGAGGAAAGGGCTTCAATATGAAAATATTATACACTGGACCGAGAAGAAAGAGGAAGCTCGAAAAGGAGCTGGGCGTCAAATACGTCTCAAAGGAAAAGCTTTTAAAGGAATCTGACTTCGTAACCCTGCATGTTCCCTTGCTCCCAACCACTTATCACTTGATTGGTGAGAGGGAATTAAAGCTGATGAAGCCATCAGCCTACCTCATAAACACCTCGAGGGGTCCTGTTGTGGATGAGAGTGCTCTCGTAGTAGCTCTCAAGAAGAGAACCATTGCCGGAGCAGGTTTGGATGTCTACGAAAAAGAGCCGGAATTGATGGAAGGACTGGCGCAATTGGACAACGTAGTTTTATCGCCCCACATCGCCTCCGCAACAATCGAAACGAGGACCAGAATGGCAATGGTGGCTGCACAGAATGTTCTAGCAGCTTTGAAAGGCACTCCTATTAACGTAGTAAATTTTAAATCTGCAAGAGGGCATCAAAGACCTCGTTTACCCTCGCGTCGTTAATGCGGTCAAATACAGCGTATATCTTCTTTTCTTCTTCTACCAATTGCTTTGGGTGAGCAGCATTCAGCCTGCTGACCAGGAGCTTCTTCTTGGTCTCGTCTCTAAGCCGGCACCAGACAGCCATCGTGTCAGAATCCTTAGTACAGAAGCACAGCAAATAGTGCATGAAGTTGTACCTGTCAACGAGCTTGAAAGCGAGGTCCAGCTGGGTCATTGGTCCCTCGTCGAATTGTATCCTTGCCTTGAATCCGTCTGTGCCGTAGGGAGCGTACTTCACTTTTCTGTTCTTTGCCTTGCTCTGAAGAGTTCCAGCGTATCTGTCCAGCTTCTTTGCATTGGTGTAGTTTCCAATCATGAAGACGACAATAGCTGCGAATGCGATAATCATTATTATCCTGACCTCGTTCATTTTGCTCTCCTCAATATTTCTTTGAGTGCCCTGCTTAAAAGGACGACGTTTTTTCTCTGGGAAGAATATCCCATCAAACCGATTCGCCAGATTTTTCCCGCCAGCTCTCCGAGCCCTCCTCCAATTTCTATGTTGTGCTCGCTGAGCAGAAGGCGCCGGACTCTTGTATCTTCTATGCCCTCTGGTATAGAGACAGCATTTATCATTGGCGCTCTGTATCCTTCCTGCGCCCAGAATTTAATTCCCAGAGACGCCATGCTTTCAGCCAGAAACTCGGCATTTGATTCGTGGCGCTCAAATCTCTTTTTTAATCCTTCTTCAGCTATGATGCGCAGAGACTCGTGCAGGGCATATACCATAGATATAGGGGCGGTGTGGTGGTAGACCCTATCTTTGCTCCAGTATTTTTCTATCAAGGATAAATCCAAATACCAGCTGCGGACCTTGCTTTTCCTCCCTCGAATCGCATCCATAGCTTTTTCGCTTACGGTTACCGGAGACAGCCCGGGAGGGCAGCTCAAGCATTTCTGCGTTGCGCTGTAGCAGGCATCGATTTTCAACTCATCAACCTTTACCTCGCAGCCCCCGAGAGAGGTGACTGCATCCACGAGGAATAGAGCACCCGAGTCATGGACGAGTTTCGAGATTTCTTTTAAGGGCTGAAGGACGCCCGTAGAGGTCTCTGCATGGACTATTGCGACAAGCTTTGGAGAAGCGGACTGCAAAACTTCTTCAACCTGCCGGGGCTCGATTATCCTCCCCCACTCTGCCTCTACTCTTCTAACAATGCCGCCGCATCTTGAGGCCATGTCAGCCATTCTCTCGCCGAAAAGCCCGTTTACGCACACTGCAACTTCGTCGCCGGGCTCGATCAGGTTTACCAGACAGGTTTCCATGCCTGCGCTTCCTGTTCCTGAGATGGGAATCGTGAGCCTGTTTTTTGTCTGGAAAACGAACCTCAAGAGCTCCATCGTCTCGTCCATTATCTCCAGAAACTTTGGGTCCAGATGCCCCACCAGCGGAGTTGACATTGCCTTGAGAACTCTCGGGTCTACGTTGCTCGGCCCTGGTCCGAGCAGAATTCTCTCCGGTACGTCTAACCTTCTGCTCATGGTTGGAAATTAGTTAAATTTATATATATATTGCGCTGAGTA
>JACRDW010000091.1 GCA_016212785.1 Methanobacteriota archaeon
GATTTCCGGAGAGCTTCCGTAAGGAGTTTTTATTATTCTCCTCCCGAGCTCTTTAAAAATTTTTGGGTCGTAAATTCCAGTTCCGCCTATTACTGCGATGCTCATCTCAAGCAGCCCTCGTTACTCTGCTCGCCTTCCATTTCGAGCGTATGTACAGGAAGCCGAGCATCGAGAGCACCAAGCCGAATGTTACCCACATCGCCAGGTCTACGTTGCTTATTCTCCCGAGCAGGAATTGACTGGCTGCGTTTATGATTGCTCCAAAGGCCACTGCAAACACCATCATTATCATGTACTTCCATGCACCATGCTTCTCGAGCACGGCATCTATGCTCTTGCCGATTAGAGCAACAATGGCTGCAAAGCTCAGGAAACTAATCGCGCCCGAAAGGAATACGGGTGCTGCCTCCCTCAAGTTGTGGAATGATAGATGGCGTCCCGTAACTTCGTCATATCCCACAGCTATTCCTACTACAGCCACGAGCATTGAAACAACGTAGGTGAAGAAGCTTATTTTCCCTGTAACTACGGAGGACCTGAATTCCTCATATATTTTCTCCACAGAGCCTTCCAGGCCAAATCCCTTTATCAGCAAGAAAACGCCTACGGCGCCGGCGATGAGCTGCCAGCTCTTCGGCCCAAGCAGCATGTAGAGGATGAGGACTATACCCGGCAAGCCTAGGACCAGCCTCGCTATCTTTGGGTCGCTGACGATGTCTCTGAGAAAATCCTGAATAACGTAGTAAGTGCTCTCAAGTTTCTCCGCCTGCTTCACTATAACCCTCTTCACAGCTATCACATTTGCCTTCGACTGGACTATCGGCAAAACGTACTCATCTTCTGCGCCGTCAGTTACGACGATAACTCCGTCCGGCTTGTGTTTTTCAAGAGCTTCATCGAGCTGTTTGGAAATTTTGGTATCTGATTCAACGCCGAGATTTTCGCTTCCGACGAGGGCAACAACCTCCACTTCCTTCCCCTCTCTTTTGAAGTAGTCCCCCACCTTCACAGCTTCAAAAAGAGCATTGGTGTCTGATTCGCTCGGGTCTGCCAGGCCGAGCCTCAGGGCAACGTCCAGCAGCTTCTCTCTCCCGTAGACAGGACCATTTTCACCGATTTTTCTAAAAATGTCTGCGTCTCTGTCGATGCAGATTACCAATATTTTGTTGTACTCCATACTCACACCAGATTGAATCTTCTCAGCATGTATATGTCTTCCAAGTTAAGTTTTTCTCCTTTTTTGAACCTGTCATAAACGCTTTTTGCTTCTTCCTTTAATTCTCTCTCGCTTTTCGGCTTTAGCTCAGTTTCAGCCTCTATCCTCTTAATACTTTTCCCGATTTCTTTCATCTTCAGCACGCAAGAGTCCAGCTCTTCCGTCAGCCCGTCCAGCGCGGGGTCTATTTCCTTCCTCCTGCTGTTCAGTTCGTCCATTTTAGCTTCTGCCTCTTTAATCTTTGCGACCGCCTGCAAAAATTTTTCATGCTGCTGCTGAGATTCGTTGGATAATTTTAAAATCTCCTCATGCACTTTTCTTGAGCTGCTTTTATTCCTGTCGATTTCCTTCGAAAGTTCTATAAGCTCCTTGTATCCTTTCAGCTCCTTGTTTAGCTTTTTAATTCTGTCCACAATCGCGTCTTCCTTTTTAATTTCCATCACGCTCGTCTGGAGCTTCCATTCCATAGCGTTTATCTCTTTTTGGATTTCCTTGTAATCCCCCTTTGGAGCACTTTCCTTGAGCTTTTTGTATTTTGCAACCAGCCCCCTGACAAGCTCGTTCATTTTCTCTCTTTCTTCTTTGAGTTTTTTAACCTTCTCGTTGAGTTCGTCTCTGAGTTTTTTGGATTCGTTTGCCTCCCTATTTTTTATCTTTATTTCCTGTATCAATTCCCTCTTCTTATTTCCAAGCTCTTTCAGAGCTGCCTTTTTCTCCAGTACGTCCTTCCCCATATCCCGAATTCTCAGCTCGAGCTTATCTCTCTCCTTTGTCATCGATTCCATGTCGAGCTCTCCAAAAATATGGGGGAGGATTCTGGTAAGGTCTTTCTCATACATCACAACGTCCGCAGCCTTGCAATTTGGATTAAAAGCTATGCGCAGTCCTGCTTTTTCGAAAGCTAAGTCATTTGTACCCGATACCACTGCGGTATCCATAAAAGAAACGCCGGCTTTCTTTGCTATTTTCTCAAATGCAGCGGGCTCGTTTGTAATCGAGTAGTCCAGGTCCAAATCTTTCTTTATCGTGTCCGCAACCGCACTATTTCCGCTGATTACGCCTGTTTTTATTCCCCTCTCCTTTAGTTTTGCAATTGTTTCCTTTGCTCGCTTTGTTACAGATTCAGCGTCTCCCAGCGTGCTCTCGTCAAACAGGACTAACTTCATGCGCTACACCTAAAAGAATTCATAGTATTTATATGCTTCCTCTCTATCAAAGCAGAATTTTACTTTTTTAAAGCTCTTCTTCATCTCGATGACGTCTCTCCTAACATTTGCAATTTCCTTATCGATTATCGCTCTCTTAAATAGCCTGGCTATTTCTTTCATCTCCTTTTCCTTCATCCCG
This sequence comes from Methanobacteriota archaeon, assembly GCA_016212785.1. Lineage (GTDB taxonomy): Archaea > Hydrothermarchaeota > Hydrothermarchaeia > Hydrothermarchaeales > JACRDW01 > JACRDW01. The sequence continues at coordinate 2,564 of JACRDW010000091.1, forward strand.
ACTCTGGTCAGCTCCTGGGTTCCGAGCCTGATTCCGGAGGGATTTTTAGCATTGGTTATGTCGTCCCACGGCAACAGATTTTTATTTATAAGTATATTTGCTTTTTCGAGAGCTTCCGCAACCTTGCTGCCCCCGCCGTTCTTTGAAACGTCCACTACTACGTGGTGCGACTGCGTGAATCCTTTTTTCTCGCACAACACATTAAAGCCGCACTCGTGCAGGGATTGCGCAAGTGCCTTTGAATTTTTAATCATCTGCCTTGCATACGCTTCGCCGAACTCAAGCATTTCCGCAAGAGCAACAGCCAGTCCTGCCAAGTGATGCAGGTGGTGATTCGAAACCAGACCCGGAAAAACCGCCCTGCCTATCTTTTTGCCGTATTCTTCCTTCGAGAGTATCAACCCTCCCTGAGGACCAGGAAGCGTTTTGTGCCTTGAGCTGGTAACTATGTCCGCGCCTTCTCTCAGCGGGTCCTGAAACTGCTTCCCTGCGATTAAGCCCAGAACGTGCGCAGCGTCGTAGACAATCGCAGCACCTGCTTCGTTAGCGGCTTCTCTCAGCTCCCTGACAGGATGCGGGAACAAAAACACACTTGCCCCGAAAAGCATAATTTTTGGCTTAACTTCCCTGATTTTTTCAACGCTTTTTTCAACGTCAATATTCATAGCCTCGCTGTCGAAGGGGAAGGACTTTACCTTGAGACCTCTTACTCCGGCTGCGCTCAGCTCCGCATGGCTTATGTGACCGCCGTGCGGCACTGCCAGAGCCATCATAACATCGCCCGGCTGCGCAAGCGCAGAGTAGGCTGCGAGGTTTGCGACCGTGCCCGAAGTAGGCAGCACGTTCACATACTCTGCCCTGAACAGCTTTTTAGCAAGCTCTACCGCAATAATTTCAACTTCGTCTATGTACTTGCATCCCTGATAGAGCCTCTCTCCGGGGCTGCCCTCAGCGTAGCGGTGCCCGAAATCAGAGGCAGTAACTTCTCTGACAAGAGCGCTCGAAACGTTCTCGCTCGCTATCATCGTCAGGCACTCTTCCATCCATTTGTGGTGCTTCTTTACAGCCTCTCTCACTTTCATGGCACTCTTCTTGAAGCTCATTCCTTCCTCCCGAGATAGAACTCAA
>JACRDW010000092.1 GCA_016212785.1 Methanobacteriota archaeon
CAGCGTGCTTTCCAGCTCGCCCCGAAGAACTGGCGGAAATCTCGGGTCCTGCACCGCAGCAGAAACTGCTGCCCTTGTTGTAGCCTCCACGAGAGGCATCACAGGCTCCGGATAGCCGATGCAGCCCCGCAAATCTTTTTTTGGATAGGTTTCCAAGGTAACGAAAACGCCTGCCTTTTCTTTCACTTTCTCAGGTGCATTTTTAGGCGGCACAGTAAGTTTTCCTTCGTTTAGATATTTCTCTATCGCGCTTCTGGCGAGCTTAACCAAAAAAGCGCCGTCCTCCAGAGAGTACATTTTCAATCCCTTCGTCGTTACACTCCTCGGTATTCAATATACAGCGCAGGAAGTATAAGTAATTTTGGGGTTGCAGACTTTACATCTCCACGTGCAACAACGTCCTTACGAGGAATCCTATGCCAAACGTTAAAGCCGCTATTCCAAGGCTGATCAGCGTCATCTCAAAAAACCTTTCCCTGAAAGAAATGTCCTTTGCAACAGAGATGTAAAAAGAGAATATGGAAATAACTATGAGCGCATTCAAAATTGTGAAGCTCAGGCTGAAATAGAAGTTTGTGAAAAGCAAGTAAGGAAAAATCAGAAACAAAACAGTAAGAAGATAAGCCGAACCGCTGTAAACCGCTGCCTTTGATGGTTCTTGGATGCCTTCTTCTGATTTGGTCGATAAATATTCTGCGGCAGATATCGCCAGCGACTCAGCAATCCCGGTAATTAAACCTGCCATTGCGATTATACGCGAATTTTGCAGAACGAGCGTCAATCCTGCAAGCGCTCCGAGAAGCGATACAAGCGCATCATTCCAGCCGCGAACCACGGAGCTGATATATCTGAGCCGCTCTTCATCTATCAGCTCTATGAGTTCCTTTTCATGCTCGTCTTCATCTTTCAAAATACTTTTGGCATCCGGCACAAATTTTGAGATATTTTCGTACGTTATTTTAGCCTGTTCTTCTCCCCTCTCCATTAATTTTATTCCAAACGTTATTCCAAATATTCTTGAAATGTAAGAATACTTCCATATTTTCAGCTTATCCGCAGCTACGTCTTTGTTTGTATATTCCTTCCAGAAATTATAATGCTCCAGCTCCTCGCCTGCGATTCGTTTTAAAACTTCTTTATTGTGGGGGTCTTTTGTCGATTGAGATAACCTCCCATAGATGAAATGTTCCGTAACCTCGTTTCTTTGAGAAGCTAAGATTATTTTTTTCGTTTCTTCGTCCAAGTCTTTCATTGCTAAAGTATAGCTATTCAGCGCATATATAAGTTTTTAAAAGTAAATTCGCAGTGTGCGAGTTTAGCCTCTTTTCTTGCCTTGAACATCTTTATTAATATATAGCGTCAGCTAATGGTAAAATAATGAACATAATATTTGAGCTCGAAGATATCCTACGAAGAAAAATAATTCTTACTGGCGGAACACTTGAGCACATCTTAGAAAAACCTGAAATGTTAAATCAGGAGGAAAGAATCAAAGAAACGCTCACACAGCCAAGAATAATTAAGCGAAGCAATTACATCGAGACTGTTTTGCTTTATTATCGCTTATACGGTCAAACACCTGTTACACGAAAGTATTTATTAGTAGTTCAAATAACAAATAGCATTGGCTACGTTAAGACCGCGTTTTATACTGATAGAATCAAAAAAGGCGAAACTATATGGGAAAAATGAAGCTCTGGTACGATAAAGAATCCGACATCCTTGAAATCACCTTTGAGAATAAAAAAGGTTACGCCAAAGATGCCGGCAATGACGTCTGGATAAGAGTAGATGAGAAAGAAAATCCCATTGGAATAACAGTCATCGGCTTCAAAAAGCGCCCGCAGGAAATTGAGCTACCGATTGCTGTTTCTGTGAGCGAAGTTGAAGTTTGATCTTCCACACATACATCTTTTCCATCAGTTGCATCCCTAACCCAGATTCGCCGTGTGCAAGACCTGTGCGCCGTGGCATGGACTCGAATCCCCTGAACGACAGGGAAGGTCGTTTTAATGACCCCGTGCGCTGCGGAGGGGGTTTGAACCCCTGATGACCTCGTGGGGGTCACACTCGGTCATAAGCCGAGCGCATTACCGCTCTGCCACCGCAGCATGCATAATTATTTATACCTGTTAAGATTGTATGATAAATTGACTTCGTGGGGGTTGGTGGCTCTGCCACCTTTTTTATCGCAATTTGATATTCTTTTTCCAAGAGCGCAGGAAAAGTAAAGGTGGAAGGGATTATGCGCATTGTCGTTGACGATTACGGCGCGTATATTTCAAAGAAACAGAGTCGCTAACTCCTCTTCAGAAAAACATATTTCCTCGGCATTAGATTTTTCCTGTCCATTTTGAAGCCGCAAACTCTGCATTTTTTGCCGACTGCTGCTTCGTTTCCGTACAGGTCTTTTACTTTGAGAACTTCGAGTTCGCTGCCGCACACATAGCATTTCTTTGCTTCTCTGTCTGTTTTTCTCTTCTCCACAAAAATTCTGACCGCAGGCAGCCTCGACGCAATTTTTCTCACCCGGTCTTCGGAAAGCATATAATACTGATTTTGCTCTTTCAGTTTTTTCAAAACCAGCGAGTGGAGCAACTTTTGCGATTCGACTTCTCTATATTTTTCCAGAATCTTGGTGATGGCGCTGCCAATCTCTTCCTCTCCGGGTATCTTGTACATCTTCAGACCCCCATGTTTAAACTCCTCACCCTTTCTCTTATATTTTTCCAGTGCCCGCCGTGCCAGTATATCTTTCCGCAGCTCCTGCATTCCCAGAACTCGCTTATGCGCTCAAATACAGTTTTCGGCACCCTGTCTTTTATTTTTTCCTTTTTGATTTCTTCAACATCAGAGTTGCACATGGGACAGCGAGAAAATTCAGGAGCGGAGCGGATGATGAGTTTTCTTTCTCTCACGACTTGCTTCAGCTGCTCCAGAATATTGTCGCTCGTTACGAGCGTTGCATCAATACTCATGTTTTTGGCTTTCTCGCACAGTTTTTTGTCTTTTGAGAGCAGTATTCTGCCTGATTTTGCGTGTTCGAGTATGCTGTTGTCGGAAACGTCATTTGCATACGCTACGTCGTATCCGCTCAGCCTCAGCCATCTCGCTAAGCGACCAAGCATCGAGTCTGCGATGAATTTCATAGATAATCATCAGCAAAGCATAAATATATATTTGAACGTAGAAGATTTTATCAAAGATAAAATCTTCAGAGGTTCAAAAATGGAAACGGAAATCAAAGTCGGAGAAGCAATGGAGCCAAGCGTTATAACTGTTGGACCGGATGCGCCTGCAGACGAAGTGACAAGAATGATGGCAAAGAAAGATATCGGAAGCGTTGTGGTCGTCGAGAACGGAAAACCCATAGGCATAGTTACAGAAAGGGACTTCTGCTTCGGCGTGGTTGCGAAAAACAAAATGCCGAGCAAGGTCAAGGTCAAAGATATAATGTCAGCTCCGCTTAAAACGATTGGACCTGACACGACTTTAAAGCAGGCGTCTAGATTAATGGCGAAGCACAATATTCGAAGGCTGCCTGTGATAGATAAAGGTGTTTTGGTAGGAATCATAACAAATAAGGATATACTTGCAATCTCTCCGCAGATGATTGAAATACTCGAAGAGCTTTCAAAGATGAATGCCGAACTGCATTCTACAAGGGAAACTCCAGAAAGAGGAACGTGCGAGGTTTGTGGAGACCTCATGGTACCGGTATACGAGGTTGATGGCATTTACGTCTGCGAGAGTTGTAAGGAGGAAAAGCCGGGTGGGGAATGAACTGATAGATAATATAATGAGCAGACCTCTGTCTGTCAGGGAAAGCGACTTAGCTACAAAAGTCAGGTCCATCTTCAGGAGGTCCGGATACAGAAGTCTGCCGGTTGTTGACGGGAAAGAAAGGCTTATTGGCATTATCACCAGACGCGATGTGCTGAAAATCACTTCTACGAAGTCTAATGTTACTGCAAAGGGAATAATGTCATCGCCTGTTATTTATCTCACCCCGGACGAAGATTTGCTCGGCGCTGCCAGAAAAATGCTCAGGGCAAAAGTAGGTAGAGCAATGGTCGTCGAGTCCAGGCAGAGCATGAAGTTAGCTGGGGTTGTGAGCACTCACGATATTTTAAAAGTGCTGTTCGAGAAGCATCGCTCTCCAAAAAAACTTGTTAAAGAAATAATGAATAGAAATGTATTCACCTGCTCCCCGAGCGATCCGATAACCAAGGTCTGGAGAAAGATGGAAGAGGTCAGCTGCACAGGCATGCCGGTTGTGAAAAAGAAAGTGCTTGGAATGGTAACCAGAGGGGATATAATAGCTGCAGGTTTTGCCAGAATTCACAGAGAGAACGAAAGCGGAAAAAGCAGAACATTGACTGTGGAGAGAGTCATGCAAACTCCGGTCATTTCAATTGCTCCGGACGCAAAAATCGAAGACGCCGCAGCAATAATGCTGAAGAAGAATATCAGAAGCCTGCCGGTGATAGAGAAAGGCAAGCTTTTGGGCTTGGTTGACAGGAACGATATTATCGGAGAGATGATATGAGAGGATACAAGCTGGATAAGCCGAGTTTTACCCAGGCAAGGGAGAGGGGCGCTGTGGAATTTGGGACCAGAATAGCTGAAAGAGAATCGATAATGTCCATAGCAGCAAAAGAAGTTGTTACCATACCTCCGACCATGACGATAAAGGGTGCTGCAGAGACGATGACGAAGTACGGGTTCAGGAGGCTGCCGGTTGCCGACCCGGGCACTAACAGACTATTGGGAATCATAGGAAGCAGCGACATAATAGACTTTCTCGGCGGAGGCAGGAAATTCCAGATAATCCAGAAAAAATACAGGGGCAACTTCCTCGCGGCGATAAACGAGTCCGTTAGGGAAATAATGGTCACCGACGTGCTGACCGTTGATAAAGATGCAAGCATCAAAGAGGTTTTGAACCTGATAATTAAAACCAGGATTGGCGGCGTGGTTGTAGTTGATAGAGATAAAAAAGTCCTGGGCATAATTACCGAGCGCGACCTGGCTTTTCTATTGGCTGACAAGCTGACAGGCAAGAAGGTCGAAGAATACATGACAAAAAAAGTTGTAACAGCCTCTCCCAAAACTACGCTTGGTGAGGCAGCCAGAATCATGACCAAAAATAGTTTCAGGAGACTGCCGGTAGTAAGCGATGGAAAGCTCGTCGGAATGCTCACAACCCGCATGATAATAGATTTCATAGGCAGAAATAACATTTTTGCAAAAATCGTTGAGAACAGGGTAGACGAGGTTTTGAAAACGAAGTGCGAGGAAATAATGAAAACAAGAGTTGCGACGGTCACGAAGGACATGGACTTGGGGGAGGCAGCGAGGGTAATTAAAGACGAGGGCGTGGGCACGGTTTGTGTTGTGGACAACGATAAGCTGGCGGGAATACTTACAGAGAGAGACCTCGTTCTTGCCCTAGCGTAGCTAGTGCGCAATGCTTATGAACTTGCTAACGCAAGCGTGAACTATGCTCATAAAAAATTGCAGGCTGGTCACTTCGAGAGAGATAATTTTTGCAGACGTTTTAATCGAGGGCGAAAAAATAGCAGGGATAGGGCGGGGGTTGAAGAGCGGAGAGGTAATAGACGCAAAAAATAAATTTGTGATACCAGGCTTGGTGGATGTTCACGTGCACATGCGGGACTTTGAGCAGAGCTACAAGGAAGATTTTTTCTCAGGCAGCAAAGCTGCACTTGCGGGCGGAGTAACAACCTTCGTCGACATGCCGAATTCTTCTCCGCCCGTAATAGATTCAAAAACCTTCCAGAGAAGGCTCGAAGCTGCAAGCAAAAAAAGTTTGGTAGATTTCGGTCTGAATTTTGGAATCACCGCAGGAAATCTGGAGGAAAGCAAAAAAGTGGCTCCGGTTGCATGCAAGATTTACATGAACGGCGCTCTCGGCGAGATAAAAGAAGAAACTCTTGCGCAGGCAATCAAGGAATGCAAAGCTGCAGTGCATGCAGAAACGAACACAAGCGGAGAGCCGAAGGCCGAGGAGGAAGCTGTTAAAAAAGTTTGCAGCCTGGCTGCGAGGTTTAAAAAGCATGCGCATATCTGCCACATTACTCTTCGCAATTCTCTGAATCATCTAAACGAGTATACGACCTGCGAGGTAACGCCGCACCATTTGCTGCTTACCGGGGAAATCGCGAGAGTAAGCCCACCCCTGAGGACGCCGGCAGATACGAGAGCTTTATGGGCTGCGCTGAAAAGCGGAAGAATTAACATCGTGGCAAGCGACCATGCTCCTCACGAAGCCTCTGAGAAGGAGGAGGACGCGCTCGCAGGAATTCCAAATTTGGATATAATGCTCCGGCTATTTTTAACTCTCGTCAACGAGAGAAAAATCACAATTCAGGAACTCGTGCGCTGGACGTGCGAGAATCCTGCGAAAATTTTTAGAATAAAAAACAAGGGAGAGATAAAAATCGGCATGGACGCAGATTTGGTCATTCTAAACATGGACGAAAAAAGCAAAGTAGACGTGGATGAATTCTATTCAAAAGCTAAATATTCGCCTTTTGAGGGACAAACTATCGTCGGCGCAGTTGACAGAGTCATTCTAAGGGGCAAGCTGGCTTTCGAGGATGGCGACATACTTGTGGAGAGGGGCTCCGGCAGATTGATATCGCTACATCCCCAGTCTTTCTGCGGCTAACTTTATATCATCTGCTTTTACAGTCTTCCTGCGAGCGTGCTTTGAAAGTTTGCCTGCCTCTATTGAAAGCTGGGAGCCTTTCTTTTCCAGGACTTCCACGAGCGCCGCCGCCGCATCTACGCCCACCCTTAAGCCCGTCACATTTCTTATAATTCTGTCAGCAGCTGCGATTGGTATTTCAGCCATTCAAATCACCAGTTATAACTTAACGATGTTTAATATAAACTTTTCGAACCCATTTTTACCTAAAAGCTTCTATTTAGAGAGATTTCAATAATTTTTCAACGGGCACGATATTCTTGTCCAAACCAAGTTTTTTTGGTGCAATGCCAAAGGCAAGACCAACGAGCTGGGTAAGATACAGCACGGGCATATCTATTTTTTCGTTATATGCTTTTTCGATGTTTATTTGCTTCGCATCCAGTGCTAAATGGCAGAGCGGACATGCGGTTGCGACGCACTGCGCTCCGGCAGCTTTTGCTTTTTTAAGCAGCTCGTAGCTGAGCTTCAGCATGATATCTTCGCTGGCGAGCATTACCGGACCGCCGCAGCACTTGGTTTTTAAATCATAGGGGAGCACTTCGACGCCTATTGCTGCGAGAATTTTATCCATGGAGACAGGATTCTCAGGGCTGTCGAACTTTTTCTTTCTGGGCGGCTTTACAATCACGCAGCCGTAGTAGGGCACTGCCTTAAGCTTCAGCGGCTTGACAATGTTCTGGGACAGCTTTTCAATTCCTATGTCATTGATTATCGTGTCGAGCGGGTGCTTGACTTCTACGTTGCCTTCGTATTGAAGTCCGTTTCCAAGGAGCTCGTTCACTTTTTCCAGCAGCTCAGAATTTGCGGCAAGAGCTTCGCTGGCTGACCATTCCCTCTGATAGCACTCAGGACAGGGTACTATGATGTTCAAGTTTTGTTTACCTGCTATCGCGAGATTTCTCGCAGGCAGGGCTAGGGAGAGTAAATAATCCACCGAATGAGCAGCGGTTGCGCCACAGCAGTTCCAGTCCTCTAATTCAACAAGCTCAACGCCCAGAGCTTTGAAAACTTCCCGCACGGACATGTCATATTCTTTTGCGGTAGACTCGAGAGAGCATCCGGGATAGTAGCCGAGCTTCATTTGCTCCCCCCCATTGCTTTTTCATAAATCTTCTTAATCTGCTGCATGTTCTTGACTTTGCTCGGCATGAATGCGAGCTTGCCCTTCTTTGTAAGCTCCAGCCCGAATGGAGCGTCCTTGAGCAGTCTCGCTACCGAACCTGTGAGAGAATCCTCTGCTTTGAGTGCGAACTTTAGAAAGAGCATGGGCTCGAAAAGTCTGCCGTAAGCTCCAGCTACCTCGACGAACGTCTTGTAAAATGCGGCTGCCTTCTTGTTTTTAGTCTCTATGCCGCTTTTTATCGCTATGCTCTTCAGCGCCGCCATTACCTTCGTTATTTCAACCCCTCTCGGGCAGCGGGTCATGCAGGTATAGCAGGAAGAGCATACCCAGATTGTGCCGCTTTTTAAAACTTCGTTTCTCATTCCGAGGTTTACCATCCCTATTATCTGCCTCGGGGTATAGTCCATTGCATAGGCGGTTGGACAGCCTCCACTGCACGTGCCGCACTGAAAGCAGAGCTGCACGTTCTTGCCGCCCGCTTCTGCTACCTCCTGAATGAAGTTCGGGTCGCACTCGGTTAGCCTGATTGGCTCTTCCATGAATCCCACACCAACTTTAATTTAACATTATTTTTTATGATATAAATTCTTATCGTTTGAAACACTTTTTATAATAGAGCAACTATCTATCGACTATGATAAAAAAGTTCATCCTCATCATCTTATTCTTTCTCCTGCTGCTCTATCTGCGCTCCTTCTTCGTTCCAGAAGAGCTTCCTTCGCTGGTGCTGGATAAAACAGAGTTACTGCACGTGGTTGAGGAAATGCCCCGGGATAAAGACGCTGCGGGCAAGCTCGCCGAAGATGTAATCTTCCAGAACTACAATATTTCCAGAAAAAATTTTGAGCACTACTTTTCACTGAACAGATTTAATAAAACGCAGTTCAGGTGGATGCTCTACTACGATGTGAGGAAAAATCAGAGCCTCGCCGTGTATCTGGTTAAGAAGCTGACCGAGGAGGAAGCGTTTGCCATAGCAGACGGGTTTGTAATAAATGGCGTGGGTAGAGAATATTTTACAAAGTACTTCAAGAGAAGCGCTCTCAAGAACGATACAGCTTATTATTCTTATCTCTTCTCTCCGTACAATCCGATTGAGATGTGGGTCAGGCTGGACTACGAGCGGAACATAAAAGGGCACTTCGTTCTTTTGACCCCGCAGGAAATCAAGCTCGATGCAAAGGATGCCAAGAAAATTGCAAGTACTCATTTTCCTGAGCCGATTTCTGCGACGCTTATCTTCGACGGTTCCAGAATAGCCTGGAGGTGCATCTGGCAGCATGTCGCCACTGAAGAGGATTACGCAAGGCAGAGAGTTTATGGAGCGGATGTAGATGCGACTACCGGCGGAATTCTGAGAACTTTCAAGTACGTCAAACCTGCTCCAACATCCACGCCGATGGCTCCGATACAAAAGTCGCAGGTCGATGCTTTAGCGCAGAAGCTCAGCGCCTTCCATAAGTTGAAGGATGGCGCAGTCATAAACCTGCGGATAAGCCAGAGCTTCAGCGAGAAATTTCATATAATAAAGTCATTCGGCAAGTTCATCGCAAAAGACGGTTTATCTGATGATGCGGACATAACGATATGGATTGACAGGGAAACTTTTCTCAAGTCGTTAGAGAGCGGCGACGCTTGGTCTTACTTCATTCAGGAGAGCAAGTCAGGTCACATAAGCATAACAGAGGAAAAAAGTCTTCTCGTTCTGGCGCAGAAGGGATACGTTGCGCTGTACGAGGAGTTAAAGAAGTAGCTCAGTCTTTCCTGCTTTCTCCAGCAAATCATAGGTCTGTTCGTTTGCGAATTTAAGCACTTTTCCTTCGTTCAGAGTTTTTACCTGTCTGCCCTGCATTACCACTTTCCCGTCCACGATTACCGTATCAACGTCGCTGCCTACGGCACTGTAAACGAGGTGCGAGACCGGATTGCTCAGCGGCGTGAGGTGCGGCTTATTCAAATCAACCAGTATAACGTCTGCCCTCTTGCCGACCTCTATCGAGCCTATCTCTTTCTCCATTCCGAGAGCCTTAGCGCCGTTTATGGTTGCGAATTCGAGCACCTTCTCCGCAGGTACCAGCGAAGGATTTCTATTGTGCAGCTTGTGCACCAGAGCACAAATCTTCAGGTCGTCAAACATGTCCAGCGAGTTGTTGCTCGCCGCACCGTCGGTGCCCAGGGAAACTACGATACCCTTCTCCAGAAAATCAGGCACCCTCGCAACTCCTGAGGCGAGCTTCATGTTGCATGTCGGATTGTGCGCTATTTTGACGTCTCGCTTTTTTATATTTTCTATCTCCCTGTCCGAGGTCCAGGTGGAGTGCGCAGCAACAACGGTAGGTCCGAGAAAGCCTATCTTTTCGAGATACTCAAATGGAGGCAGGCCTTTTTCTTTTTTGGAATTCTCAACCTCTTCTTTCGTCTCCGCGACATGGATGTGTATTCCTGTGCCGCACTTATCCGCGAGCTCCTTTGTTTTAATCAGCAGTTCTTCTGAGCATGTGTAAGGGGCGTGGGGACCAAAAAATGCCCTAACCCTTCCACCTGCGCTGTACTTCCTTATGTTCTCCTCTCCATGCCTCAGCGCAGCTTCTGTTTTGCCCCCGCCGCCGAAGTCGAACATTGCATGCGAGATGACACCTCTTATGCCTGATTCGCCAATGCTTTTTGCGACTTCATCCAAGAAGAAGTACATGTCGTTAAAGCAGGTAGTTCCGCTCTTAACCATCTCAAGGCAGCCGAGCAGGGAGCCTGCATAAACGTGCTTTGCCTCCAGCTTGCTCTCTATCGGCCATATAACTTCCCGGAGCCACTTCATCAGCGGCACATCGTCTGCTATGCCCCTGAATAGCGTCATTGCGAGGTGCGTGTGAGTGTTTATCAAGCCGGGCATCACTATTTTTTTGGCAGCGTCGATAACGACATCTGCCTCGCCCTTTATGTTCGCCCCAATCTCAACGATTCTGCCCTCGCTTATCGCAACAGAAAAGTTCTTCAATACCCTGCGCTGATTGTCCATTGCGACGACGATGCCGTTCTTGATTAGAATGTCCATGCCATATAATTTATTTAAATATTTATATCTGTGTCGTTTCTATACATAATCATGTTCTTGGTAATTCCTGCCCTTGACCTGAAAGACGGCAAGTGCGTCCGGCTTCGCCAGGGCGACCCGAGGAAGAAAACCATCGAGCTGGAAAATCCGCTCGAGATAGCGAGAAATTGGGAAGCCCTTGGAGCACCGAGGCTGCACCTCGTCGACCTTGACGGAGCTATAGGCGGCGAAAGAAAGAACGAGCAGATTGTGAGAGAAATCATCCAAGAGCTTGCGATACCTGTTCAGTTCGGGGGAGGAATAAGAAGCATCGAGGATGCGAGGCTTTTTCTGGATCTCGGAGCTGAGAAGATTATTATCGGCACGATTGCGATTCAAGAGCCGAAAATAATTGAAAAACTTGCAGAGAAGTACGGAAGGGAAAGAATAATCGTGGCGCTCGATTCGAGGAACGGCAAAGTTGTGATTAAGGGCTGGACAGAAGCAACAGATATAAAAGCTGCAGAAATCGTTGGGAAATTTGAAAAAAATGCGAGCGAAATTTTGTTTACCAATGTGGACGTGGAAGGGATGATGAAGGGCATCGACGAGAAGGCAGTAAAAGAGATGGTTGACTCGACTTCTCTCGGAGTACTCATTTCCGGCGGCATTTCCTCCCTTGACGACATTAAAAAAATCAAAAAACTCGGCGCCAAGGGCGCTGTGATAGGCTCTGCCTTGTACAAGGGCAAA
>JACRDW010000094.1 GCA_016212785.1 Methanobacteriota archaeon
TTGCATAGCAGCTGCGCTCGTGGGAGGAGTCGTCGGCTTCCATTTCGACAGCCTTCTGGGCGCAGTTCTCGAAAGGAGAAAGCTGATAAGCAATGCAAGTGTAAACTTTTTATCCAGCATAACCGGAAGCTTAGTCGGGCTAAATATTGTTATCGGTTTCTGAGTTTAGAGGTTTATCACATTCATAACTTTTTTCCACTTGTTGCCGCTTATCTCCATGACCCAGACTTTCTTGACTCCCTTCCTCGCCTTTGCCAGGCTCAATACTTCGTCCCTTGAGGGCTTTGTATTCGTCTTCTTGAGCGTTACGAAGCGCTTCGCCTCCACACCCTTCATCGTTTTCCCTTTAATTTTCACGTTTCTGCCTAGGTATTCCAGACCGTTTACATAGAACATGATTTCTACCTCCTTGATATATGCTGGGGCAGGGAATATATAAAAGCTTTGCCCTGTATATATTTTGTTGAGCTTGTTAGGTTTAGTGAAATATTTCTCAATATGACGTTTAAATGCGCAAAATGCGAGAGAGATATAAAGGATTCTCAGGCAAGTATATTTCACAGGTTTGAGCATTACCACTTATCCTGTTTAGGACATTCTGGGAAAAGAATGGCGCAGGCAATGCGCAGGTAGCGTTAGCTAAATTCCAGAAGATCTCCAATTTCAATGCCCTTCTTTTTTATTATGCCTTCGTTGACTTCCAGTACCCACTTGCACTGCTTTTTTGGAGAGTAAATCCTCCAGGGCTTCAGAGTCTTTAAATCCACGACTCGTAGGTCTTTGCTTATGAAAATCAGGTCAATTGGAAATCTCATAAAGAAGGAATGCACCGAGCTGGAGCCGGGAAAGAATTTTATTAACAGTCCCTTATTTTGCTCCAGCTTTTCTCTGAACATTAGACCTGCAACTCTGCTGAGAAAATTGCTCGCTTCCTTTGCCTCGCAAATTTTTATTGATTTCGCTGCGTTGTAAACAATCATCTTCCAACGTAGAAAATTTCAACGTCTGAAAATTTTGCCGAAGGCAAAATTTTCTAAGTCGGGGGATGGATGAAGCTACATACAACCTTATTTACAGAAGCCTAAACGAATTAAGCGACATTCCAGAACTTCAAAAGCAGTTCAGTATTCCAGAAAATACCCTGCTCGCAATTCTAACGCAGAAGAAGGTCAGGAAGACAAAAAGCATTTTCCACAGGATTGACAGGGAAGAGATAAAAAAGCGCTGGGATTCTGGGGAATCTATTTTGAGCATTTCAAATTCTCTGGATTTTTCTCCTGTGCTTACCGCGTCCATGCTCCTGAATCTTACGAAGCGCGAATTCAGGAAAATGCTCGAGAAGCCGGAGGAGATAAAAGACGAAAGGCTGAGAAGGGAAATAAAAGAAGCGCTTGAAAACGATTTCGTCTACTCTCCCGCAGCACATAGAGACCAAATAGCCAAAGCAAAAATAGGGGAAGATGTTGTAAGGAAATGGCTGCTTGCAAAGGGGATTATCTTTGTCGCGGAGAAAGAGTCTAGAAACAAGAAAACGCCTGACTTTCTTTTGAGCGAGCCGATTGGTTTAGAGGGCAGAAAAATTTACTGGATAGACAGCAAGGCAGCATTCGGAGACGAAATTGAACACAGGCGCTGCATAAAAAAGCAGTTCTCCCACTACCTTGAAACCTTCGGCAGCGGGATGGTAGTCTACTGGTACGGCTTCGTGGATTCCATAGCTGCAATAGAGCCGCGAATAGCAGTGAAAGATTTCAAGTTTTTCGGTGCTAAAAATGAACTATAGAGAAATTTTTTCAAGCAGTGGAGCGTTCTTGGAAACCTTGAGAGAAGCAGATAAGGTAACTAGAAGGAAGCATGGCGAATATGCGACGCTGGAGAGAGCTGTCTTTCTTTCCTGGTGGTGCGATAAAGGGGACTGCAAGTTCTGCTTCATGTCAGTGGAGAAAGATAGAATAGTAGAGCCGCTCAAGGCGAGAAGAAAACTCTCGAGCATTCTCGCAGAGGCAGCGATATGCAAGAGAGTAGGCTGGAACATAGAATTCCTGTCCGGCGGCTACGGCTCATACAGCGTTGAAGAGATTAAAAATATCGCAGAAATGGTCGCATATATAACAGAAGCTCCGGTCTGGCTCAACGTTGGAACCTTGAGCAGCAGTGAAATAGGAAAATTTGGAGATGAAATCGAAGGCATCATTGGAGCTATTGAAACTGTAAATAAAAAACTGCACCGCAGCATTTGTCCGAGCAAGCCTGTGCAGCCTATCCTTAGAATGCTGAAAGAGGCAAAAGAGACAGGTCTAAAAACCGGCATAACCATAATCCTGGGATTAGGAGAGGGAATCGAAGACTTGCCTGCGCTGTTCGAGCTCATCGAAGAGTTGGCTCTCGACAGGATAACTTTCTATTCTTTGAATCCGCAAGAGGGCACGAGCTACGAAAACCAGCCGCCGCCTTCCTCGATATATCAGTCAGGAGTCATAGCGCTCACAAGATTGAATTTTCCTGAAATAGAAATCACAGGAGGCACATGGATAGACCAGCTGCCCAACATAGGTTTAATGCTCCTCGCAGGAGCAAACGGCATAACTAAATATCCTCTGTTCAGCATGTTTGGAAACAGATACGGAAAAAAAGTGGAGGAAGAAGTAAAATTCGCAAACAGAAAGCTGCTCGGCACCTTCTCCGACTTAGATGTCCTCAGAGGCATTAAAAAACTGGGAAAAGAAAGAATGCCAAATTATGTGTGTAAAAAGAAGAAGCCCAAAATTACAGACGAAGCGGCTGAAAAA
>JACRDW010000096.1 GCA_016212785.1 Methanobacteriota archaeon
CTTCCAGAGGGATGATTTGCCAGCCAGACTAAACATTGCAGTATCGAGCTGTTTGAATATGTGCGGGGCAGTCCACTGTTCTGATATATCGATTCTAGGAATGCATCGAGTACCTCCAAAAGTAAACGATGAGGTGGTGGCGAGGGCATGTGAAGTTCCAAGTATGATCGCTGCCTGCCCAACGTATGCAATTAAACCGAACCCAAAAGCCAAAAGCATAACAATAGATGCCAGTAAATGCATGTATTGTGGTATTTGCTATGGTCTGTGCCCGGGAGTGCCGCTGGCAGATGCGAACAACGATGGGGTTTCAATATGGGTAGGAGGAAAGGTCTCGAATACCAGAGGAGGTCCTGCATTTTCAAGACTGGTAGTACCGTTTATACCAAACAACCCACCGCGCTGGCCAGAAGTGACCAAAGTAGTAAAGAAAATCGTAGAAGTTTGGGAAAAGAATGCAAAGAAGGACGAAAGAATGGGCGAATGGATAGAGCGGATAGGCTGGACGAAGTTCTTCGGATTAACAGGAATACCTTTCACGGATAAGCACATCGATGACTACATATTTTCAATTCGGGACATGAATGTGGGCGCCAGAATCAGGGGAAGCGAATTGAAATAAATTCGCTTCTTTTTTTATTTTTAGAAGGGCGCCTTCCTCACAAATTTAATGTCCATGCCTTCTACTTTTATTGACTCAGTTGGGCAGCTCTGCACGACCTCTTCCAAGTTGCAGGAGTCGCTTCCGCCCTCTTTGAGGACCACCGCTTTCTCCCCGTCCAGCTTAAAAACGTCCGGGCAGAGAGCCTCGCACGTTCCGCAGCCTTCGCACGAACCATAGTCTATAGTTATCGTTACCATAGGTGTACCTCCTTTCGGTAATACCCTCTTTTAATAGTATTTATACTTTTTTGTGGCATAAAATAAATATGCTTGCACCTGAAATGAAAATCATGCTCCTCGCCTGCCTTTCGCTGCACCACAGGAAAGTTGGATATGCAGATTTTGAGAAGTTAAAGTTCAGAACTCCTTCGGAGTTCTATAAAATTTCGAGCAATATAGGCGAGCGGGTCCTGCTTCAGACTAATACGAGAATCGAGGTTTATGCGCTGGTTAGTGGTAAGGGTAAAGTAAATTCGTTGTTAAATATGTTTAAAGAAAAAAATTCGTTCAGAATATATTTCGGCAGAGAGGCTGTCCTGCACCTGTTCAGGCTCGCGTGCGGAATCGAATCGCGCGTTCTGGGGGAGACAAATTTACTGAGGCAGTTGGAGGATGCGTTTCACCTGGCAAAAGAAAACAGCGCCGCAGGTGCGTTTATGAGCTCGCTGTTCGGTGCAGCTGTTAACGCAGGCAGGAGGGTGCGTTCTGAAACGAAGATTGAGGGCGCAATTCCGGTAGCGGAGATTGCATTTAAAAATATACTGCCTGCCTTAAAACATAAAAAAGTGCTGCTCGTGGGTGCGGGATTGACCGGACGGAAAGCAGCTAAAATTCTGGCAGAGCACGGTGCAGAGTTAACAACTATAAACAGGAATTATGATGCTGCTATCAAGATAGCGAAAGAAGTCGGCGGCAGGGCAGTAAATTACAGACGGCTCGGAGAAGCGCTTTCGACAGCAGACGTGCTGATATGCGCTACTCTTGCCTCGCACTACCGGGTAACCGCTGAATTGGTAAAATCGCTGCACAGAAAATCGCTGCTCGTTATCGTGGACGTTTCGCCTTTTGGAAACGTGGACCCTGCTGTCGCTGCCCTTCCCAACATTATTTTAAAGAACGGAAAGCTTAGAAAGGCTGTTGAGAAAAACCTCGAGTCGGCAAAAGCCGAGATTCCAAAGGTAGAAAGGATTATCGAGGAAGAAATTAAAGAGGTGATAAAATGGCAGAGGAAATATCGCTGGAGGACTATAAAAAAGTCCATAGGGAAATAATAATCGAAAGCGAAAGGAGAGGCTTTAAAATTCACCTGACGGCTTATCTGGTTATCAATGCAGTGCTGATCATCTCCAACCTTGTATTTACTCCAGACAAACTCTGGTTTTTATGGCCTGTGTCCGGCTGGGGAATCGGCATACTCTCGCACTACATTAAAGCCGTACATCGCATAGAAGGGGACTTGAAGAAAAAAGAAGCGATTGCAGAGCGCAGGGTGAAAGAGCTTGGGAGATAAGGAAAACCGTGCTCAATAAAAAACTCTTTGCAATATATCTGGGGTCTTTCATAGGTCCGTTGAATGGAAATTCTATCCTCGCTCTTATTCCATTCCTCAAATCTTCTTTCAACGCGGATGTCGGGCAAGTTCTCCTTTCAATACCGTTTTTCATGTTTCCATTTGCGTTTATCCAGCTTTTCTCGGGCACGATATCTGACATATACGACAGGAGAAAAACGGTTTTCATAGGATTTTTAATTTATTCGCTCGGCTCATTTCTGTGCGGGCTTTCGACGAGCATGCAAATGTTTCTTTTATCAAGGGCGCTCCTCGGAGCAGGATTTGCGCTGGTAAGCCCTGTGATGGTGGCGATTCTCGGAGATATAACGACGAAGGAAGACAGGGGAAAAGCGATGGGAATGCTCGGCGCATCAATTACGGCAGGAATCGCAAGCGGACCTCTCATAGCGGGATTTCTGGCAGGCATCGGCTGGAGATACGTCTTCTTCGCATTCGGCATTCTGGCTATAGCTGCGAATCTCTTATTTTGGGAATCATTTAGGAGGCACGAATTTAGAGGCAGAGGAGGTATGGAGAATGTCCTGCCCCAAATAAAATATGTTTTTTTAGAGGGGGGGGTGTTTATGCTCTCGCTGCTCGGTTTTCTCGTCTTCTTCAGCTTCATAAGCGTTGTGTCATTTCTTTCAGACGCTCTCTCGCTTCCGCCGATTTCTTTAAAGGAATATGAAGTCGGATTTATCCTCTCGTCCAGCGGAATAGCGGGAATTATTTTTTCGATTTTTGGCGGGGCACTTGTGGACAGGGTCGGAAGGATAAAAACAGGAAAAATCGGTTTTGCAATAACCCTGCTGCCTCTGATACTGTTCAGGTTCTCAAATTCGTTCTTGGAGTATCTCGTGCTGATGTTCATCCTCGGAATTGGAACCGCCTTCATCTGGGCATCTCTTTTAACTATTTCGATGGAGGTGCTTCCAAAAATGCGAGGTACGGTTTCCTCGGTGTTTAACAGCTCCAGGTTCCTCGGCTATGCCGTGTCTCCGATAATTTTCACGCCGGTGTACTTAAAATTAGGAATAAATGCTGTTTATTTCTCAGGGGCTGCAATCTCGCTGATAGGGATGCTCGTCCTCAGCCAGAAGATACTGAAAATCCGATAAACTCGCCACCTAAACTAATTCCAACCCGTCGATGCCTTCAAAGTGAATTGCGATGTCCTCTCCTGCCGAAGTTTGTCACCCTCAATTCTTCTAAAATCTTCCGAGCGTCTTTTATTTCTCCGATGCTTCCCGGCACATATGCGCAGTACGGGTCTTCTGCCAAATAGTCGCCTGTAACAGCGTAGGCTCTCGACCTGCTCCCCCTGCAAACGTCGCTGAACTCGCAGATTCTGCATTTTCCCTTGAGCTTGCTTGCGTCCTGCATTTCTCTCAAAATCTCTGCACCTGCGTATATGTGCACCAAACTATCCCTTCGAACATTTCCAATTTCAATCGGCAGAAAGCTGCTCGGGTGTACCATTCCGTTTTTTGAAACGAATATGCCCTTGTCGAAATTGCCGCGCTTTGCTCTGGACGACTTAATTTTTTCAAACGACTCGCCGCTGAGCAGCGCGTCAAGCCTGTTCCTCAAAAACCGGTACAGCTCGCCGAATTTCAGTTCTTTCTCGCTCAATTTGCCCTCTTCTACAAGCCTGCGCATCACCGCGACTCTTCTGAAGGGCTCGCTTCCTGCGATTGCGTTTACAGTCATTATGCGCAGCTGCATTAAATCGTAAATGAAGTTAAATACGTCTTCGAATTCTGCCGCACTTATCTCGTGCTCTATCGTTGCCCTACCGGTCGGTATAAGCATGTACAAATACCACCCGACAGCGCCGAGTTTTTTTGCAAGCAGGAATATCTCAGGCAGGAAGCGGACATTGAATTTTGTAACGGTCGTTAACAAGCGAAAGGGCAGCGCTGCTTCTCTCATTATTTCAGCTGCCTTTATCATCGCATCAAAAGTGCCGGAAACTCCCCTGAAGCCGTCGTGCAGTTCGGCGTTGTGCCCGTCTATGCTCATCGCCACCACGTCCACGCCCGCTTCCTTCAGCCTCATTATATTCTCCCTGTTGAAAAGAGGCGTGGTGCTCGGAGCGATTGTGACGTTTAGCCCCTCATCTTTTGCGTATTCTATCAATTCAAAAATATCGCTCCTCATCAGCGCATTGCCGCCTGTTATTCGCAGTATTGGATAGGGCTTGCCGAACTCGAGGATTTGGTCTATTAGATTCATTCCCTCTACTGTGGTAAGCTCGTCAGGGTCAGGAATTTTCCTGGCAGACGCCTTGCAGTGCCTGCACGCAAGCCCGCACGCTATCGTTGACTCCCACATTACAGATACAGGTTTTTGCATAGGTACTCACTACCATAAAATTTGCAGTTCTGACTTAAACTTTTTCATCAATAAACTTATATGTTACAAATCCAAATCAATAGGCAGGTGGTTTGATGGCGCTGAAAGATTCCAGACCGACGAAGAGTATAGATGTCAAAGGAAAAGTCTGCCCGTATCCTGCTCTGGAGGCGAGGGAAGCCCTGAAGAACATGAAGAGCGGGGAAATCCTGGAGGTAATAACAGACTGGAAACCAACGGTAAATATAAGCCTTCCAAATTACTGTAAAAAAAATAACTACGAGTACGACGTCGCCGAGGAGGGCGGGTTCTGGAGATTCTTCGTAAAGAAAGCGTAGCGTTATGCGGTTGATTTCTATCGGCGTGATAAAATCTCCTTACAAGACCAGAGAAGAAGCGCCGAAGCAAGGCATAGACAGCGAAGAGGCTTCGACTATCGTTTTGTACGAGCCAGAGATTCTGGAGAAAATCAAGAAGCATAAATGCTTGCTTGTTCTTTACTGGATGCATCTCTCTGACAGGGAAGTTTTATGGTCGGAGTCTAAAGGGAGGGGGGTATTCGCAACCCGCAGCCCTGAAAGACCAAACCCAATTGCTATCTCTGTCGTAAAAGTTGTCAGAATAAAAGGCAATGAAATCAGGGTTAAGTATTTAGATGCAGTCGACGGCACACCTGTTATAGACGTCAGACCTTTGAACACAGACGTAGGTGGTCTTGAATGCGGGCATGTATGACCACCTACGTCGATAGTATCATATCCACCAGACCCACTGGACCGGCCATCATCACGTCTCCGAGCGGATTTGCAAAGCAAATCTTTAGCTTTGAATTCTTGAGCAGCTCCCTGTTTGGTCCTGTTACCATGACTCTTTTCACGTTCTTCATTCCGACTTTCCTGCGTATGTAACAGCCGTGCCCGCCGCCGCTGAAGACTTCCTCGTTGCTCAGCTCTCCATTTGCAAATTTTGTGAGTAGATTTTCAAGTCTTTTTCTGGTGAGCATGTGCGTGTGGTGCTCGAATATTCCAGAAAGATTACCAGCTTTCTCCACGAGCGCAGCCATTGTATGCCCGTTCCCTGCATCTATGCACATCACAGGTCTCTCCCTTACTCCGTGCAGCGCTCCTGCAACCGCAGCGATTTTTGTGTCAGCCACTACAATTTTGCCCCTGAAGAATTTTTTAGCTGTTCGAAGCGTTGCATTCATCCTCGTGAAATATTCTGGCGGCGAGGTATATACAAGAGATTTCAACCTGCTGTCTCTTTCCAGAGCTTCTCTTAATTTTTCAAATCTGAATATGCGGTCAGATCTGCTGCCCTGCTCGTGCCCGTGGTCCTGGACAGCAATTGCGACGCAGTCGAAGCTAAGGTTCTCTCCGGCTGCCGAGAAAACCTGCTTCAAGAGGTCAAAGTCTACATCCTTCGTTTCTATGCGCTCGTAATCATATTCGCCAATTTCGCTGTTAGAAATAATTTTAACGCCCATCTCCTCGACCTGCTCCGGGTTGTCCCTTATGCTCCTCGCAGAACTCTCGGTCATCACGACTTTGTATCCTCTTTTGATGTGCTTCGCTATCGCAAATGCTAGTGGACCTCCGCCCATGGTTTCTCCATAGAAAAGCAGGTTTTTCTTCGAGCTCAGAATTTTTCTTGCAAGCACTCTGGTCATCGCAGGCAGAACTAATTTGACGCTGTTCTCTGGCGTTACCGAATCATCGTAAAGCAGCACGTCCTGCGTTCCAACGCCCACGTCTATTGCAAGAATGTGCATAGCTAATAATTTGCTTTCGCTGCATAAAAGCATAATCGTAAGATTTATCGGCTGGCAGCACTAACTGACGTGCATGAGAATAGGAAGCCTTCTTAAGCCACTGGCATATCCTCTAGCTCTACTGTTAAACGAGCTTAAGGTGTCCATGAAATTTCTCATTTTGCTCTCCTATGCTCTTGCGCTGGTTGTGCTGGGATTTTTTTATTTGCTGGCAAGCTCGCCCTACTCTATGATTTTTGCGTTAGCCTTGATTTCTGCTATTTTTATCAACGGTCTCTTGGACGAGGTTATGGGCGAACTCACAAAGCTGCGCAAGCTTAAATCAGACTGGTATAGCGTCTTAAGGAATGCCGATATGCTTATAGTATTCGGCGCAATTTACTATCTGGGCAGCGGACCCTATGACTTCTTGAAAGTTTATTCCACTGTCAAGCAAAATCTCTTTCTGGGCGGAGCAATTGTTCTCGGGATAATCTTGGTGAATTACACGCACAGAAGAGCGTCGAGGGGAACCGGATTGGACACGAGCTCAGAGCGAATGTTCTTACTGGGCATTTTTGCAGCCGCCGGTTACTATAATTATTTCAAGGCAGCTTTGTTCTCGGCTTTAGCTGCGCTGTGTGCCCTGCTGTATCTTTCGGTGCTCCGCGACGTCTGGAAGATTCGGGGCATAAGTTTTGCACCACTGCGGCATGCTGCAGGCGCTACCTATAGTTATCTTGCACAAACTCTGCGTTCGATATGCTCTGCGGCCAGGAAACGTTCTCCAGCTCGCCCGAAGCTAAAAGTAAAGCAGCCGAGTTTGAGCGTTCACAACTTTACTGCCGTAGTTACAGAGGCAAAGACCGAGGCTCCACTGCCCAACGCAACTGTTACTCTTGCAAGCAAGGAAACCGGGAAAAAAGAAGTCAGGTACGCAGATGCTTCCGGCAGGGGTGATTTTTCAGTTCCGGAAGGGCAGTATAAAATCGTGATTGAAGCAAAGGGCTTCAAAAAAGAAGAATACGAGAGATTCATAAGCATAGATTCCGGGGAAGTGTTCAAGCTTTCCAGACCTTCGGTAGACCTGAGCGTGGTTGTAAACGATGCGCAGGTCGCGACTCCAATTTCCGGAGCTTCCGTTACCCTGAAAATCAGGGAAAAAGAGCAGGTCCGAAGGACAGATAACCTAGGAGTTGCGTACTTTGACAACATTGAGCCGCAGCTCTGCGAAGTTTTCGTGGAGGCGGGGGGCTACGAAAGAGAAACAGGAAGCGTTAATCTAGAGAAGGAGAATATAATTTCTTTCAACCTGTCTAATAAAAATAAAGTAAAAAATCAGGAGGTGTGAAATGAAATTTTTATACATGTTTCTGGCTGCGGCTCTTTTGACTCTGCCGTCGTCCTTCGCAGATACCGTTGTGCTGGTGAGCAGCAGCCCAGCGGACAAGGCGGTTGCTGAGATTTTTGGCGAGAGGATTGGAGCAAAAATTATAGTAACTGAGTGGGGCATTCTCAGCGAAACTGCGGTGAGAGAGCTAATACTTTCAAACAAAACCAAGGTTTACATAATCGGTGGGCATACCGCAATTCCGTCGCTTGTAGAAGACGTGCTGGCTCTCAGTGGAACGCAGGCAAAAAGGCTATGGGGCTACACGAGATACGAAACTGCCGCAGCTGTCGCAGAAGAGGGTTGGAAATCTCCAAAGGCAGCTGTAATCGCTCATGGCTACGATGAGCTCGGGATAAAAAATGCAAAGGAAAGGGCAAAGGCTGTTGGGGCACCGCTGCTGTACGCAAGCGATACCTATATCTCCGAAAAAGTCCTGAGCGCAATTGAAAAGCTCGGGGCAAAGGAAATGACGCTGATTGCATGGCCCGGGATATGGAGGGAAAGAATAAAAGAGGAAATAGAAATCAAGCAAGAAGTGGAATACAATAAAGAGCAGTCAGCAGAAACGATAAAGAAGGCGCAGGAAGCTGTTCAGAGAGGGAAAAGCAAACTTGTGGATTATTATGCAATAAGCCGTGCAGAGAAGGAAATTATCAAAGCTGAGGAAGCATTCAGCGGGGGCAAATACGGGAAAGCTTTCAGGACCGCGGCTGCGGCTCGCTCCTCTATAGAAGCGTCAGAGATGTATCTAGAGCGCTACAAAGAGAGTGAGGAGGAAGGGGAGGTCAAGAAGGGCAAGAGCGTCTCAGCAGTTAAGCACTTCTTGATTGCAATTAAAATTACAGGCAACACGAATTCTATGCTGTCGAAAGGAAAGCTGATCGACGCAAACGTCTCTGAGGAGCTTCAACTTTTGTCAGACGCAAGAACAAAGCTCGCAGAGGCCGAAAAATATCTTGCAGTGGGCGAAGAAAATAAGGTAGGGGAAGCTGCGAAGGAAGCGATGAAAATGTCTTTGAAGGCTGAGGAGAGCTATCTGGAGAAGATGCGAGCAGGGGTTCCGAAGATGATTCCACCTCCGAAGTATTAAATATGTATTAGCTTATGCCAGCAATTCTCCACCTCGCAATATACATGAATGGAATATCCACTATTGCGGTAAGCCACTTCAAAACAAACTGACCCATTATCAGCGGTACTATCGGCGCAACTCCATAGAATGCGAGAGGTATGAATATGAGCGTGTCAAGTCCGAGCGATGGTATGGAGCTGAAGGCGTTCCTGACCCACAGATGCCTGCCTATTTTTTCTCTGAGCTTCGCATAGCTCCAGGCATCAAAGTTCTCGCTTACAAGATAGGCTATCAAACTTGCAATCGTTATTCTTGGAACGAGAGTAAAAATGTCTGCCCAGCTTTTTTCATTGCCCCAGAAGGGTGCACCCGGAAGAATCGTCGCAAGATGAATGAAAAGCAGCATTAGCAGCAGGCAGAAGAAAGTTATTAGAATCATCTTGTGCGTCGCTGCTCTGCCGAATTTCTCATTTACTATGTCCGTGAGCAGAAAAGTTACGGAGAATATCAGCACGGCAGCAGGCGCAAATATCGTTGCTGCTCCAAAGTCGTACTGCACTATTTTCACCGCAACGATTTCCGAGAGAATGATAAAAGTCGCAAACATCGCAATCAGCAGGTCTGGGCTGTTGTAGCGCCTTGCATATTCTGCGCCTGCAATCGTAACTGCGCTTATCAGGCATATCCAGAAGATTAATTCTACTATCATTTCAATCCCCTCCTGGATTTGTTCTTCAGCCTGCCGTGGCGCCTGTCAATCTCGTCCATTGCATCGAGCATCTTGCGTATCGCTGTTCGAATCGCATCGCTCTGGTTCACGAACTTTTTATCTTCTCCAACATGCTCCATCATATCGTCGTACAACTGCCTTGGTATGTCTACAGTAATTTTTGGTATAAATATTCCTCCGGTATTAGCAGAATAAGGATGGGGGAATATAAATCTTTCTATTTTTCCAGCAGTTTTTTTATAGTAGCAATAAGTTCTTCCCTGGCGAACGGCTTGTCGATGTGCGCATCGCAGTGCGCATAGTCGAAGCTCTTCCTCTTAGAATCATCGCTCGTTCTCACGGTAAGCATTACGACCGGGATATTCTTCGTCTGCTTGTCTTCCTTTATTTTCTTGCAGACCTCCCACCCGTCTATACCTTTCATCATTACGTCGAGGAGAATCAAATCAGGTTTTTCCTTCTTTAGCATCTTAAGGCACTCCTCGCCGCTGGATGCTGTTGTAACGTTATATCCATCGTTTTTTAGCATCTTCGTTACTAAAAAAATCAAATCGGGCTCGTCGTCCACGAATAATATCCTTGCCATTGCATCACGCTCCTTTCGTCTCTATGGGAATTGTGAAGCAGAATTTGCTTCCTCTGCCGAGCTCGCTCTCAGCCCAGATTTTTCCTCCGTGCGCTTCCACGATTTCCTTCACAATCGCCAGACCTAAGCCTGTGCCTCCGTATGTGCGAGTAGCAGAAGCATCTACTTGGTAAAACCTGTCAAAAACTTTGGGCAGGTGCTCTTTCGCAATTCCTATGCCGGTATCGCTTACACTCACTGCTGCGAATTCCCCTTTTCTCTCAGCTTCGATTAAAACCTCGCCGCTTGGCTTATTGAACTTTATCGCATTGTCTATCAAATTCGAAAGCACGTGGTGCAGCTCGTCGAAATCAGCTTTTACTTTCAGACTTTCTGAAAGCGAGGTTTTCATTTTTACCTCGCTCTTCATGGCGAGGGGAAGCATTTCCTGCGCAGTTGCTTCTATGATTTGCTTCAAATCAATGCTTTCAAACCTTAATTTCATCGCGCTTCTCTCAATTCTCGCAACGTCTATCAA
>JACRDW010000097.1 GCA_016212785.1 Methanobacteriota archaeon
AAAAGAGAGCATGGAGCTGATGAGCGGCAGACCGCCGATGCTGCATCCGAATACGTTTGGAATTTTCTTGCCGAAGACCCTGCCTGTCCAATCAGGTTTTGCGCTGGAGGTTGCAAACAGCTTTTTGCTCCACTCGAAGGATGTGACCACAAATCCGAGGGGAGCAACAGACGCCATGCTTTTGTGCGCAGACAAAGTGAGAAAATCTGCATAAAAATCCTTCATGTTTATTGGTATCACGCCGCCGGTGTAGGCAGCGTTAACCATGTAGGGGATTTCGTGCTCGCTGCAAATTTTTCCAATCTCTCTCGCAGGGGCAAGATTTCCGAAATACGGGTCTGCGTGGGTCAAAACCACGAGCGCAGGCTCCCCTACCTCCTCTATTTTCTCCACAAATTTTTCAGGAGTAACCCTGTATTCTGGGTAGCCTGTGTGCGGCGGCTCCACAACTTCAAGACCGCACATCTCAGCAGCAATGTTGGTGGAGTAGTGGGAATTCGGGTCTGCGATTACGATTTTCTTGCGCTCCTGCTCCTCCGCAGCCTTGGCTGCTGTCTGCATGACCGCAAACTGCGCAGCCCTGCAGCCGAAAGTATGCTCTGCGGCATCGCCTCCGAAGAACTTCGCAATTTCGTCCAGAAAGCTGTGTATAGGCGGCTTTGTAATCAAGCTCGACCTGCCTTCGATGCAGTCAAAGCAGACGTCATAGCCCACTTCAGCCCAGCCCTCCTCGAAAATCTTGCGCTGCACTTCTTTCGGAATTATTCCGCCTCTCATTAGCGGGTTTATTATGATCGTGTTTTTGTATCTGTATTCCATTCTTGCACCAATTAGAAGATAGGAATAGTGGTATTTAAAGCCACCCGTAATCGAGGCAACATTTTATATATTGCAGGGGATTTTCTTAAATAGGGAAATGTCCAATAGAATCCTCCTAGCATTGATAATTATCTGCTCCTTTCTCCTCTTCAGCTATGCCTTTAGAGTTGCATTGATATACGACGGCGGTCTGTATGCTTTCTTGGGCAATTTGACTCTTTTGCAGCCTTCGTGTAAATCCCTTCAATCCTTTTGTGTATTTTTTGGGTAACCCCAATAGCTCTGATGCTGTATTTTGAAGGGCCTCCCCAAAGATATTATGGGCTATGTCGCTAATCAGTGGTTCTCCATACGTATATTTTCTAGTCATTTTGTAATAATCTATCTCAGCTTGAATCTGCTTTTTTGTAGGAACCGTTCTCAAAATAGATTTTCCTTCATTAATTAATTCAAGCAACGTTGAGTTCAGTTCTTTTTCCATATCACTATAACAATACCTATCAATTTTATTTAAAACTACTGATTTAAGTGACTAAATTGTTCTTTCAACCCTCACCCCAACCACCTTCCCCTCGAACACAACCTCGCTCAGGTCTTCAATCTGGTGCTCGAATCTAACTGTTATGATAAAAACATCGAAATCCCTGCGAAACGCTTCCCAAGACTCGGGCTGCTCGTTCACGAGCCTATATTTAACCATGCCTTTAAAATACTTCTACTCAAACTTCGCCACAATATCCTCAATTGTTTCCTTCAGTCCCCTGCCGGTGTTTAGCTCTATTCCCTCGCCTGTCTGAAGAGTAATGGACACATCGCTCCACTCGCCCCGCTTCCTGAGCACGAACGGAGCCTTTACTCTGACTTCTCCTTTCATGGGCAGGTGAATGGTTATGTACTTTATTCTTCCACTTGCATCTTTATTAAGATATATGCGCACGCTGCGCTCCCTGACCTTTCCGAAAAAGTAGTCTATGCCTTTCTCGAAGCCCAGCTTCTTGAAGTTCTGGACTATTCTGGGTGGAATATCGCTTGTCTTGCAGCCGCAAAGGGCGCCGCAGGTTTTTGAGAGAGCCTCTATTTTCTCAGCCAGGTGCTTGAAAGTTTCTGGAGGTGCTCCGAAAATTATCTCCGAATCTTTAAAATCTGCAAAGGTTCTGGCTCCGCCGCACAGAAAGCTTATGTTCGGCTTTTTATCCATGTAAGGTTTTGCAACAGCTTCTCCGCAGGCAATGCTTCCTGAAAATTTTGCCTCCACGCCGTCGAGAAGAGCGGCAAGCTGCATCGCCTGCCTCGGATTCAGAATTGCAAGCACAACGTCAGGATTTGCGCTCTCCTCGAGAGGGGCGATTTTTATTACCTTCGTCTGTGCCGGAGAAATTCTGGGCTGCACATCAACATAGGTCGGCTCCTCGAAGCCGAGAGCTATTGCAGCCTCCGGGCACGCCTCATCCTCTAAATATTCTTCAAAAGAGCTTCCTGCCGCTGCCTCTTTCACAAGCTCGCAGAAGCGCATCCTCTTCTTTGGTTTTTTTGAGAGCTCTGGGTTAGTACTCTCCCTGAGTATTTTAATACCAACCAAGCTGTGCCTCATTCCGAGATATTCTCTGATAATCTTGTCCATCAGCTAACCTTCTCCGGAAGCCTCTATCAAAAGCTCGTACGTATTTCCTCCCACATTCTTGACCTCCAGAACCCTGTACTTCGATTTCTCTTCTTTGAGGCTTCGCGGAATGCTCTCGGCGGCAATCGGATAGTCCACGATAACCTTCAGAATCCCTCCTCCGCTCTGAGCAATCTCCTCCAGCTTAACTTTGGTGTAAATGAACGTGTCGGGGCACTTCTCGCCCCGCAGGTCAAGTATTTCTGGCTCCATTTTTTCACTCTTCCTGCCTTGTCTCGCACACTTCCAGCACTGGTTTGGAGACGAACTGCTTTCCGCACGCCGAGCAGTCCTCTCTTCTCTTCAAGCGCACGGTATCGAATTCCATCGTATCTGCGTTTATTATCAGCAACTTGTTCTTCAGGGCTATTTCAAAGCCCGCAAGATGCCTTATAGCCTCAGTAGCCTGAATCGAGGCAACTAGTCCTGTCATCGAGCCGAGAACACCTGCCTCTCTGCACGTTGGTACCATGCCGGGCGGGGGCGGCTCCGGGAATGCGCACCTGAAGCAGGCAGTTTCCCTTGGTATTATGCTCATCGCCCTGCCCTCGTACATCAGGACTGCTCCATGAAAAAGAGGAATTCTGTTGACTGCGCAGGCATCGTTGACCGCATAGCGGACTGGAAAATTATCTGTGCCGTCCACGACCGCGTCGTAGCCCTTCAGCAATTCAAATGCATTGTCGTAGGTTATTTTTTCGTTGATTGCGATGATTTTTATATTCGGGTTTACCTCGCCCAATCTGCGGGCAGCTATTTCTGCCTTTGCTCTGCCGACGTCCTGCGGAGTGTATAAAAACTGCCTGTTCAGATTCGTTAAATCCACTCTGTCCATGTCGATTATGTGAATCTCGCCCACGCCGGCAAGCGTTAGATAGGCTGCGGTGGGGCAGCCCAGACCGCCTGCGCCGGTAATCGCTACCTTCGAATTTTTGAGCCTGTTCTGCTCCCTGCTTCCGAAGTTGGGAAGCACGAGCTGCCTGCTGTATCTCTTTATTTCTTCCAGAGTCAATCCCATTTTCTACACCTTCAAAATCTCTTCAGTCGTCAGTCCTTCTTTTTTGAGCCTCAGGAAATCCTTTATCTCTTTAACGAATTTGTTTCCAAGCTCCTCGATGTTTGCCTCGAACTTGTCTCCAATTTTAAAACCTTTTCCAAAGCCGGGACATTCTTTGAAAACCTTCACCTTGAGCACGACCTCGTCTGCATAAATTATTCCGTCGAACTTGAATGGATACATCCTGCAAAAAATCGGCTTCACGCCTTTTTTGTGCAGCTGGCAGGAATAGTCTTCATTTAGAAAGATGCACTTGCCGTTAACGCTCTTTAGCCTGAACAGGCCTTTGTCGTCTTGCAGCTCAGCGAAATCTTTAGCCGCAAGTCCGGTTGCCTCGGAAATTCTCCTGATGTCTCCTGCTGTTGCCTCTCTTCCTCCTGCGCAGCAGAAAGCCCTGCACTCCTTAAAAACGCACTTCCATGCAACGCCGGGCTCGCTGTAGATGAGTACCATGTTATCCTCCAGATACCGCCGGTAAAATCGAAATTATGTCGTTCTTTCCAATTTTCGTTGCGAGCCCTTTTCCCATTTTCACGTCTTCGTTGTTTACGTATATGTTCACGAACCTCTTTATCTCTCCGTTCTCTATTATTCTGTCCGCAAATCCAGGGCTCTTCGCATTTATGTTCTCAATAACTTCCTGCAGCGTTTCACCATCTGCAGTTATCTCAGGCTTGCCGTCGCTGAACTTTCTCAAAGGCGTCGCGAGTCTCACTGTTACCATATTCCTGCCTCCTTAACCAATATCTTCTGCTTTGCGCTCAGCGCCTGCTCGAATTCGTTCAAGTCAGGCTTTATTTTTATCGGCTTTGCAACCTTGCTTATGAGCACTTCCTGTGTTTTTAATCCATTGCCCGTTATATATATTACAGTTTTTTCATCCTTATCTATTTCGCCGCTCTCCACAAGTTTTTTTAGAGTTCCCACAACAACGCCGCCCGCAGTCTCTGTGAAGATTCCTTCTGTTTTTGCGAGCAGCTTTATTCCCTCGATTATCTCCTCGTCAGATACGCTGCCGGCCGTTCCCTTCGATTCCTTTAAAACTCTAAGCGCATAATAACCGTCAGCCGGGTTGCCAATCGCAAGGCTTTTTTCTATCGTCTTTGGCTTGACTGGTTTTATCTCGCTGCCTGAGCGAAATGCCGTAACGATTGGGGAGCAGCCCGTAGCCTGCGAGGCAGTGATTTTTGTATTTACCTCATCGATTAGACCGAGCTCAAGGAACTCGTTGTAGCCCTTCCAGATTTTTGTTAAAAGCGAGCCCGAACCTACTGGCACTACTGCTCTGTCAGGCGCTTCCCAGCCCAGCTGCTCTACAACTTCATAGCCCAGCGTCTTCGAGCCTTCTGCATAGTATGGGCGCAGGTTGATGTTCACAAATGCCCAGTTGTAGTAGCCGGCAATTTCTGTGCAGAGTCGATTAACGTCATCATAGTTTCCCTCCACGCTTATCAAATTCGGCTCGTACGCAAGCGTTTGCGTTATCTTCGCAACGTTTAAGTCAGCCGGCACAAAAATGTAGCAGTTCAAATTGCCCTTCGCCGCATGTGCCGCAACGCTGCTTGCAAGATTGCCGGTCGAGGCGCAGGCTAACGTATCAAATCCAAAATCCAAAGCCTGCGAGACAGAAACAGCTACCACCCTGTCCTTGAATGAGAACGTGGGATTTACAGAGTCGTTCTTTACATAGAGCTCTTTTAAGCCCAGCTTCTCTGCCAGATTATCGGCCCTATGCAGGGGCGTAAGCCCGGCCTTCAGGTCTACTATTTTTTTCCCTGCCGGCAGAAGTTCTTTATATCTCCAAATAGTCTTTGGTCCCTTCTCTATCTTCTCCCTGCTGATGTTTTCTTTTACCTTCTCGAAATCGTATTCTACCTCAAGCGGACCAAAGCACTCGTCGCATATGCTTATCGGCTTTATCTGATATTTCTCGCCGCAATTCCTGCACTTCAGTGCAACCACGTAGCTCATATAATCACCTTGAAAATCGTGCTAACGCAACGAATATTATTCCTAATATATATATTTTTTGGTTAATTTTATTACTAACAGTAATAAAAAAAGCTTTAATACGTCCTTTTATTTCAGCGGTATCGTAAACGTAAACCTGCTCCCCTTGTCGAACTCGCTCTCTACCCAGATTTTTCCTCCGTGAGATTCTATAATCTCCTTCGCAACGGCCAAGCCCAAGCCGGTGCCGCCGTACCTCCTGGTAGAAGAAGAGTCAGCCTGATAAAACCTCTCAAAAACTTTTGATAAATGCTCTTTAGCAATCCCTATCCCGGTATCGCTCACGCTCACCTCCGCAAATTCTCCACTTCGTTTTGCTTCAATCAAAACCTCCCCGCCCTCTTTGCTGAACTTTATCGCATTGTCGATAAGATTCGAAAGCACGTGGCGCAGCTCCTCGAAGTCTGCCTTTACTTTCAGGCTCTCGGGAATAGAGGTTTTTACTTTAACATCGCTCTTCACAGCAATTGGCAGCATCTCGAATACGACTGCCTCGACAGCCTGCTTTAAATCCACGCTCTCAAACTCCAGCTTTAGTGCCCCTCTCTCAATCCTTGCGACGTCTATTAAATCGCCGACGATTCTGTTCTGCTTGAGCAATGCATTCCTGCCCATTACGAACAACTCTCCTCTTTTTTTCTCGTCTTTCTCCTCTATCGCAAGTTCGATTGCGCTCTTGCATATTGTTATGGGAGTTCTAAGCTCGTGCGAAACGTTTGCTACTATATCTCTCTTGAGCGCGTCCAGGGTTTTTAACTCCTCATAAGCAACCTGCAGCTTATTCTTCGATTCCTCCAAATCCTCGACGACGTTGAGAAGCGCATCCCTGCTCAGCTTTACATCCCCATACAGTCTGGCATTTTCTATTCCAATCGCTGCCTGATTTGCAAATTCCTCTGCTACTGGTATGTGCTCTTCTGTAAATCCACTCGTCTTGTAGCTTGCGAGATTCAGCGTCCCAATAGCTTTTCCCTTCACGACGAGCGGAATGAGCAAATCTGATTTTACGCCCTCTTCCATCAGCTTCTTGTCTATCGGATAGAGCTTCTCCCTTGAAAAATCTCCCCTGAGCACTGTTTTCTTATCCCTGCAAACCGAGGTCAAAATCGTATCTCCGAAGGAAATTCTCATGCCCTTTACTACCTTGGTTTTCCTTTCAGTCTTTACAGCA
>JACRDW010000098.1 GCA_016212785.1 Methanobacteriota archaeon
CCTTGCCCTCGGAACCTGGCAGAGGATATTCCTAGCAGAGTTTGACGGTCCCAGGGTTAGGGAAGTCATAGCACAGGTTATTTGATTTCATCTCCTCTAGCTGCGCTCTCGAAATCTCGAGCAGCTGCTCCGCCTCTGCTAGGACCCTCGCATTCTCTGCTACTCGGGCGTGAATGGCGAGAACTTCTGCCAGATAGTGCTCTGCCATTGCTCTCATAACCAGGCACGTCCTGAAAATCTCCCACTTGTCCATGCGTTTCCCTCCTGTTAGTTTGACGTAGGGGGGTCAAACGTTTTGGATTCAATGACCCCTACGTCCATGTACTACGCTAAAAATTTCGATATATAAACATTTTTTTTCAAATATCGAAATATAAATTCACTCGAAAACAGTATTTGAGCAATGCAAACCTCTGTTTTTACAAAAATATTTATCATAGCGGTTTAATGAGCCTAGAAGAAGCGATGAAATGAATAAAATAGTTTTATATGCCGTCCCGCATATTATAAGACATGAAGTTCATCCGGGATTCGATTCACGGCGACATTTTTTTAACGCAGGTCGAGTTCGAAATCGTAGACACTCCGGAATTCCAGAGGCTGCGAAGGTTAAAACAACTTGGCATGACTTACCTCGTTTATCCGAGCGCAAACCACACGAGATTCGAGCATTCCCTCGGAGCGCTGCATCTCGCTGGCAGAGTTGCTGGCAAACTTGGGCTGAGCGAGGAAGACAAGAAAAAAATCAGAATTGCTGCGCTTTTGCACGACGTCGGTCACGGTCCTCTCTCCCACACTTCAGAGGAGCTGCTGGAGCGCTACCTGAACAAATCTCACGAAAGGATAACCGGAAGCATAATCAGGAACTCGAGCATATCTACGATTATCGAGAGGCATGGGATTGAAAAAAAAGATATTACAAAACTTCTGCAGAGCAGCAAGATAATCTCGGGCGAGTTTGATGTGGACAGAATGGATTTTCTGGTCAGAGATGCGCACCACACCGGCGTTGGTTACGGCATAATAGACTTAGACCGCCTGATCAACACGATGCAGATTTTCAAGGGTGAACTCGTCGTCGAGGAGGGCGGTTTAAAGGCAGTTGAAGCGCTGCTGGTTGCGAGATTTTTAATGATTCCCACAGTTTACCTGCACCACACGAGCAGAATAGCGGATGCCATGTTTCTCAGAGCTACAGAAAGAGCGATTGAGGAAGGACTGCTGCGCTACGAAATGCTCTACAAGATGGACGACTACGACGTGCAGAATTTATTCAGAAACGCTTCCGGCTACGTTCGCGATATAGGCGAGAGATTCGATGAAAGAAAACTTTTCAAAAAGGCGTGCAGCAAAGGATGGCACGAGTTAGATGCTCCGCTTAGAGATAGGCTGCTTAAACTGAGAGGCAGGGTTGAAAAGTTGCGCAAGTTGGAAGATGAAATTGCGGGCGATTGCAAGGTAGCCTCGGGCTATGTTCTTCTAGATGTGCCTCCGCTCCCATACAAGGAAATGAGAGCTTTTATTCTAAGGGATGGAAAGCTCCTAAGACTTGAGGAAGCCTCGCCCCTTGTGAAGATTTTGAACGAAGCACAGAAGGAACAGTGGGACGTTGCGATTTACACTCCGAAGGAGCGTGTGGAAAAAGTTTCGAAGGTAGAGCTGGAAGATTATGTTTAATTTGTCAAGTAATCTGCTATATTCGAGATAAACTTCGGATTGTCCAGAACAGCGTTGTAGGGACTTGTAAAGAACGTAAAATCTCCTATCGCAAGAACGCGCCTTTCCTCCAGGAGCACTGCGACTGCAAATTCTTTTCCTTCTCTTCCCGAGGATGTGGTATTTTCATCTGTAAGTATTATCTTGCCGTTCGGCGAAGTTATCGAACCTGCTGCATAGAAAGCGACTTTGCTCAGGTTCTTCGTTACGCTGTTCTGCCTGAAATTTTTCAGGAAGATGTATTGAAAATTCCCGTCATTCTCCCTTAGATTGTAGAGATAATCGTCCTCGAATATTATTCCGAACTTCATGGAGAGAGCGTTTATCTCGCTCGTCCTGCCCGGGTCTGCGATTAGCAGCAGCTTTCCATTTCTGCTCAAAAATTTCTCGACCAGCAAGATTTCCTCTTTCGAGAAAGCTTTTTTCGGGGCAATGACCACGAAGGCGCTGGCATTCTCCAGAGTTACATTCAGCTTATCCGCTTCCCGCAGGTATTCGACTGTATAGTTCCTGAAAATTATTCTCGAGTACAGCGCATTCAGCTCATTTGGCAAAAACCTATTTTCATGCGACAAATCGAACAGAATTATTCCGCCTGCTTTTTTTTCAACCGCTTCGGGAAATTCGCCTGTCGGCGAGCGTGTAAGTGCGATATCTCCGAGCTCATATATTTTTATGGGCGGGGGAATGTATATTCCCCTGTAGAACACCAGAGTTTGCGCAGCTATCGCTGCTATCACCAGCAAGGCAAAGATTATTTTTTTCATCTCTCAAACTCCAGATAGATGTAATAATTTATTGGCGCTGTGTTTGTAGGCGAGCGCAGAAAAGTTTCGTTGACGAGGAACGGCGTGGCAGCTCGTGTGAGGTTCATTTCTTTTGCTATGTCTATCACCTTATAATTTGCTATCCCAGCGAGCTCTGCCGCCTTTTCTATCGCATCGCTTGTGGAGCCGATTTCGTCTATAAGCCCGTACCTATGTCCAAGGGTGCCGATGTAAATCTCGCCTCTGGCCAATTCTTCTTTACTCATCTTCAGCTTGTCCTTTCTCTGGAGCAGCACCGCCTGCTGGAAACTCTCTCCAACCATGCTGGCCTGGTAAACCCAGTCTCTCCTCGATGCTCCCATCTCCTTGAAAGGACCTGTGGTTATAGTATCTTCGTCAACTTTTTCCGGAGCAGGCAGTTTTGTGACAACTCCGACGCTGCCCACTATTGAAGTGGGCTTGGCGTAAATGTAGTTAGAGGCGACCGCAGCGTAGTAAGCACCGCTTGCGCCGATGCTGTCTATGGA
>JACRDW010000095.1 GCA_016212785.1 Methanobacteriota archaeon
ACTACCCATTTGCGGCTATGCTGCTAACCACTTCGGTGAGACACCGATAGATGGGCAGTTTGGCTGGGGCGGCACCCCCCTGAAAAAATATCAGGGGGGCTCTATGGTCGGCTCAACCGGGTCAGAAATCCGGTGTAGAATGTAAGGGTAAAAGCCGGCCTGACTGGAATTCGCGCAGAGAGAATTCCAGGTGCGAAAGCAGGACCTAACGAACCTCCGTGTGCTCCTCGGTGGGGCCCGGAGATGACAGAAAAGCTACCTCAGGGATAACTGAGTTGTCGCGAGCGAGAGCTCATATCGACCTCGCGGCTTGCTACTTCGATGTCGGCTCTTTCCATCCTGGGTGTGCAGCAGCATCCAAGGGTGGGGTTGTTCGCCCATTAAAGGGGATCGTGAGCTGGGTTTAGACCGTCGTGAGACAGGTTAGTTTTTATCTGTTGGGAGTGCCGGCCGCCTGAGGGGAAGGTCCGTCTAGTACGAGAGGAACGGCGGGCCGTGGCCTCTAGTTTATCAGTTGTCCGATAGGGCATGCTGAGCAGCCACGCCATAAGGGATAAGAGCTGAAAGCATCTAAGCTCGAAACCCGCCTCGAAAATAGGCAGCCACTTTTCGGCATAATGGTGGGACTGGCGACAGTAACGCCGCCGAAAACAAAGACACGAGTTAGAAGACTCGGTTGATAGAGCGGGGGTGTAAGCACGAAGGCAACGACGTGTTCAGCCCGCCGCCACTAATAGTCTAAGGTGTCCTTTTCTGAAAGGATGCTGTGTCAGGCGAAAGATCGATCAGATTTGTGCAGAGCTTTAATAATTCATTACGCAAGTCTTATGCACCGGCTTCGCTGGGAATGAAATCCAGATACTCCTTCGTCTCGCCCGGGAAAACTTCTACTGTTTTCGGGCCTCTTTTTATCTGCGTATATACAACTTCCAGGTAATCTTTCTCTTTTATCCCGTACTTCTTAGTCAGCTCAGGCAGCTCTCTCGAAAGATTAATCCACTTCGGGTCTTGAAGTTTAATTTCGCACACGAGAACATCTCCGACCTTTAATTCGTACTTGGTTTTCATCGAGTAATTTATGTACATCTCCCTCCCGATTTCAATCGCATTTATCTCTCTCAGTGGCATAAATTTTTAAATCCTGCAGGAAGTATAAATATTTTTTGAGAACCATGGCAACGATTTCCTGTCCGTATCACCCGACTCCAAAAGAAAAAGCAGGGGAGATGCTGAGTTGCAATTTATCTGAACTTTAGAGTTCATGAGCTTTTGAGGCCGAAATTAGAAAAAGAGCTGAAACACGGAGCAAGGGTAGTATCCTTCGAGTTCTACGTGCTCGGCTGGAAGGAGCTGAGCGATATTCCCATGATATTTGTTTTTGAAAAAGGCAAATCTTTCTAAAATCAGTTCGGAATATTTATATAAAAATCAAGTCAAATATAGTTGCAGGAGGCGGGTATGAGGAAGGCAGCCGCTGGAGTAGAGAAAACTGGCAAATACGGCTAACCTGTTAATCGCAGACGCGAGGCATCTCATAGTGAGCCTGGGATAGAGCAGGGAAAGAGGTAGCTTTCTAAATTTTTTTAACGTTACGCTCTGCGATAAATAGTGGCGAGCTGGAGGGCATCTCACGCTACAGAGAAATCAGCGAAAGCTGATTTTGAGTAAGCGAGGAAACTCCGCCCATCGCTGCGGAACCCAACTCTTCGAAAGAGGAGGGGCCGAGAGGCTCAGCTCTGGAGCAGAAACGACACTTCGACGGGAGCATATCGAGGACGGCGAAAGCCTGAGAGCGACCGGAGAAGATGAAACGGCCAACTTTGGGGATGCAAGCTAAAAATCGCCAACGGGCTCCGCACCCGGCGGTAGGTCAAGCGCTAAGACGAATGATGTCCAAAAGGGAAGCCTCCCTTTTGGAGAATTCCCTCTTTAGATTCGTCTAATATAGGGGTTCTCCAAGGGGTGAGCCCCTTGGAACAGAAGGCGGGTTACTCCCAGCACGCCACCTGATTATTTTATAGCATAGGAAATTACAATTTCTTTTTGGGGTGATAAAGTTTTCGAAGTGAGGTGCAGAACGAATGCGCCAAATGAGAAAAACAAAACGGGTTATTATGAAAATAAAAGTCAAGCTGGACAGCAAAAAATCTGAAGTCGAAGTTGCTGAGGGCAGCACAGTAGATGAACTCCTGGAAAAGTTAGGCATAAACAGGGAAACTGTGCTTGTGAGGCTGAATAAGGAAATCTGCACCGAAGAGGAGAAACTAAAGCCAGGCGATACCATTGAAATTATAAGGGCTGTAACCGGTGGTTAGATGCTCCACATAGCATTTTCACTAGGGTGCAGCAAGTGCAAGGAAAGAGCGGTTTATCACCGCCGCTACAGCGGGCAAAAATTCTGCGGAGAGCATTTTTTGCAGTACTTCGAGAATAAGGTCAGAAAGACTATTCAGAAGTACAAAATGGTCGGGAGAGGAGAAAAAATCGGAGCAGCACTCAGCGGTGGCAAGGACAGCATAACAACGCTCTCCGTTCTCAACGCGCTTTCGAAAAAATTAGACTTGGAGATTTGCGCTATTGCTGTGGATGAAGGAATTAAGGGCTATCGAAACGATACTATAAAGAGCGCAAGGTCATTTTGCGCCGGGCAGAATATTCCGCTGCATATCGTCTCTTTCAAGAGGAGGTTTGGAACAACGCTGGATAAAATAATGAGGCAGGGAAAAAATGCATGCACGTACTGCGGCGTTTTAAGGAGGCGAGTCCTGAGCGAGAAAGCGAGAGAGCTCGGCATGGACAAGCTCGCAACAGGCCACAACCTCGACGACGAAGTTCAGGCTATAATGATGAACTATATCAGGGGCGATGTAGAGAGGCTGGTCAGGCTGAAGCGTTCTCTCTTGCACGAAAAATTTATACCCCGAATTAAACCTCTCTCAGAAATGCCTGAGAAGGAAGTTGCTCTGTATGCGCTTCTCAGAGATTTTTCAGTCAGTTTTGCAGAGTGCCCTTATTCGCACGGCACTTTTAGGGCAGGTATAAGAGATTTTATAAACGAACTTGAAAAAAACAACGCAGGCATAAAGTTCTCAATACTAAAAGGTTATCAGAAGTTACTCCCTTACTTAGAATTAAAAACAGCGATGCATGAGTGCGAATTATGCGGCGAGCCTACCTCGCAGAAGATTTGTAAAACATGCTTGTTAGTGAAATTTATATAGTAGAAACTGAAGTCGTAAGATTTCTAGAGGCATGATATGGGAAGAAGAGCGCATCATCCAAGACGCGGTTCCCTCGGATACAGTCCGAGAAAGAGAGCCACAAGGGTAATTCCCAGAGTTAGAGCTTGGGTAAAGGAAGACAAAGTAAGAATCCAGGGCTTTAGCGGATACAAGGCAGGCGTTACGCATGTTGTCATGGTTGACGACTATCCGAACAGCCTTACGCACGAAGAAGAAATCACTGCAGCGGCTACTGTTATCGAAGCGCCGCCGATGAGGGTGTGTGGGGTTCGCTGCTATGGCGAGGATGCGCACGGCTCGAAAGTTCTAGCCGAGGTATGGAGTCCTGATGCTGCAAAAGACCTAGCAAGAGTTTTTCGGATTAAAAATTTTAAGGGCAACTTAGACGAGGTTGAAAAGAATCTGGACAGGACCAAAGAACTCAGACTAATTGTTCACACCCAACCAGGGCTGAGCGCACTATCAAAAAAAACACCTGAGATTATGGAGTATCCTGTCTCGGGCACTCCTGCTCAAGCGCTGGAATATGTGAAAAAAGTTTTCGGAAAGGAAATTAAAATAGGCAACGTTTTCGAGGAAGGAGAAATCGTGGACACGATAAGTATAACTAAGGGAAAGGGATTTCAGGGCGCTCTGAAAAGATGGGGAACGAAGCACCTTCCGAGGAAGACAAGGAAAGGAAGGAGAACCGTAGGAACGCTTGGCCCTTGGCATCCTGCAGCGATGATGTGGACGGTCCCAACAGGCGGACAGATGGGCTATCATCAGAGAACTGAAAACAACAAAAGAATACTAAAAATAGGCGGCGGAGATATTACGCCTGAGGGAGGATTTTTAAACTATGGCGTTGTTAAGGGGGATTATATAATTTTAAAAGGTTCGGTTGCAGGTCCCAGAAAAAGGTTAGTAAGGCTCAGGCCTGCGGTCAGACCTCCCAAGAAAAAATTCGAGGGGAAGCCCCAGCTAACTTACATCAGCAGGAAATCAAAGCAGGGTTTATAAAATGAGCCCTTTTAAAAAAAGCCCTCGAGGAAAATTACTTGCGAAGCACTCGTTCCGAAGGAACGAATGCAAATTTTCAGACGTTTAAAAACGAGTGGATTCAAAATGAAAGTCAATGTTTATTCTCTAGAAGGTAAAGTGGCTGGTAAAATAGAACTGCCGAAGGTCTTTAAAGAAGAGATAAGACCTGATTTAATCAAAAGAGCAGTGCTTGCTGCGCAGTCAGCTCGCTACCAGAGGCACGGCGTGGACTGGTTTGCAGGCAAGCGAACCTCTGCGTTCTCATGGGGGCCCGGACACGGCGTCTCCAGAGTTCCGAGGGTCAAGGGAAGCAGGCACCCCGCCGCTGGCAGAGGAGCAATGGTGCCGCAGGCGGTTGGCGGCAGGGAAGCGCACCCGCCGGTAGTGCAGAAAAAAGTTATAGAGAAAATAAACGTCAAAGAGAGGCGAAAAGCAATCGCTTCGGCAATCGCTGCAACTGCTGTAAAAGAACTAGTGCAAAAAAGAGGCCATATTATCGCTAACGTGCCGCAGATACCTCTGATAGTTGAGGATGAGTTAGAAAGCATCAAAACTGCTAAGGGTACTAAAGAAGCTCTTGAGAAGCTGGGAATCTGGGAGGATATAGTAAGAGCCAAACAAAGAAATATTCGAGCTGGAAAGGGTAAGATGAGAGGGAGGAAGTACAAAAACAGGAAGAGCGTCTTGCTCATCGTTGCCGAGGACAAGGGAATTAAACTCGGGGCGAGAAATCACCCGGGCATAGATGTTGTTAGGGTTGAGAACCTGGGAATTGAACATGTAGCGCCCGGAACGCACTACGGCAGGCTGACGGTTTATACCAAGGCAGCAGTACAAAAACTTGGAGCGAGATTTAAATGATTATAATTCATCCGGACGTTACCGAGAAGTCAATGAAGTTAGTCGAGTCAGAAAACAAGCTCGTGTTTGTAGTTTCGAGAAATTCGAGCAAGAATGAGATAAAAACTGCTGTAGAAAAGTTGTATGAAGTTAAGGTAGCTGATGTTAATACTTCTATAACTCCGAGAGGAGTAAAGAAGGCTTATGTTAAGCTGACTCCGGAATACAAGGCAGAAGAGGTTGCAACTAGAATAGGAATCTTCTAATGTCAGCGCTTCACCAGCAAGCTTTTCAAACAACTTGACGTAGGGATTGTCCCTACGTCTGTCTTCTCGAATGCTGGCTCATGCCGACACCCATCATCAC
>JACRDW010000099.1 GCA_016212785.1 Methanobacteriota archaeon
CTGCTCACAACTCCTCCTAACACTGCAGCCGCATAGACGCCGCCTGCTCCGAAGTCTTTGAGATAGTTGACCACCAGAGA
Source organism: Methanobacteriota archaeon (assembly GCA_016212785.1). Lineage (GTDB taxonomy): Archaea > Hydrothermarchaeota > Hydrothermarchaeia > Hydrothermarchaeales > JACRDW01 > JACRDW01. The sequence goes on from JACRDW010000099.1 coordinate 81, forward strand.
GGTTACAGAAAACAGTGCCGCAAATTTTACAGCCGGCAAAATTGCAAGTGGCGACTCGAGAGAAATCTGAACATCTTTTGGACCTTTCTCCGGCTTCAGGAAGTACGAGTAGAGCATACCGGCTGCAATCATTGCAACCTGCGGTAGCAGCATTTGCCTTAAAACTGCGAGGCTTATAAAACCTGCGATTAATAAATTTCTCACGAGCATTACAACGTTTGTAAGCACCACTCCAAGCAAAGCAGGAGACGTAAGCTCTTCCTTTTCTCTTGCCCTCGCTGCTAACGCACTCGTAGTCGCTTCGCTGTTCACTAAGCCGCCGAGAACTCCTATAATTGGAAGCCCTCTCTCTGCTCCTATCTTTCTGAGAGCTATAAAGCCCGCAAATCCTATACTTGCAACCAGTATAACAACCAGCACGAGAATCTTCGGATTCAGAAAGAAAACAGTCCTGTCGGGTACGATTGGATACAGCACAAACACAATAATTCCGAATTCGAGTGCATTGACAATTTCCTGGTGCGTAAGTGCTTCAGAGAATTCTACGGAGTATTTCTTTGAAACAAGCACGGCAGTAATTATAACGCTGCCAGCCAGGCTTTCGAGGAAGTATCCTTTTCCGACTAAAATTCCCAGCAAGAAAGCGAGCAGCAGCGCCACAGGCGTCGTTATGCCGATATCGTTCAGCTTGTAGTTCTTGATTATGCCCACGAGAAGGGTGATTAAAATTATTCCTGAGAAAGCTATGGGAACGAAGTACCTCTCGCCTAATGTATCGGCTATGAACACGCTGAATGTGCCGAACATCGAGGCAAGCATGAAGGTTCTCATCCCTGCAACTGCCAGCACCTTCTTTTCTCTTTCTATCCCCAGCAGGCCGCCCACGGCCGCAGATATTACAAGCATCTTGAGAAATTCTATCATGATTTAAAAACGACATTAATAAATATAAAGGATTCGTAAGCTTCTTTAAGGTGAAGACATGAAGATAAAATGGGTGAAGACACGAGGAGAACGAAGCGTGAGCGAGTTCGACGAGTGGATTCAAAAAGATGAAAAATACCTTGCGCAGACTTATAGAAAGCAGCCGATTGCCTTAGTCGAAGGAAGGGGCGCAGTTGTAAAGGATTCGAATGGTAAGAAATACATAGACTGCTTTTCTGGTTTAGCGGTGCTCAACGTTGGTCACACGCACTCAAAGGTGCTCAGAGCTATAAACGAGCAGGCAAAAAAAATCATGCACTCTTCTAATTTGTATTACATTCTGCCGCAAATCGAGCTGGCCGAGATGCTCTATAAAATCTCAGGCGGCTACAAATCCTTCTTCTGCAACAGCGGGGCGGAGGCAAACGAGGCTGCGATAAAGCTGGTGAGAAAGTATACAGGCAAAAGCGAGATAATCGCAGCTAAGAACTCTTTCCACGGGCGGACAATACTCACGCTCAGCGCTACCGGACAGGAGAAGTACAAGAGAGGCTTTGAACCTTTATGCAGGGAGTTTCTGCACGTAGAATTCGGCAGCATTGAGGAGCTGCGAAATGCAATCAGCGAGAAAACCGCAGCAGTGCTTCTGGAGCCGATTCAGGGAGAAGGAGGCATCATAGTTCCTCCGAAGGATTATTTGAAGAAAGTTAGAGAGCTCTGCGACGAGAGTGAGATACTGCTTGTGCTGGACGAGGTGCAGACAGGCTTTGGAAGGGTTGGAGAAATTTTCGCCTGGAAGCTGTTCAGAGCAAAACCGGACATATTCACCGTAGCAAAAGCTTTGGGTGGAGGATTTCCAATTGGCGCCATGCTGGCTAAGCCCGAGATAATGGATGCGTTTCAGAAGGGAGACCACGCCTCGACTTTTGGGGGCAATCACTTAGCCTGCGCTACAGCTAAAGCTGTGCTCGAGATAATTCTTGAGGAGAAGCTCTCGCAGAGAGCGAAAAAACTCGGAAACTACTTCAAGGCGAAGCTGCAAAAGCTGAAAGAAAAGCACGGAATAATAAAGGAAGTAAGAGGTTTTGGTTTGATGATAGGTGTAGAGCTCAGCACGGAATGCGCAGACGTGGTTGACAGAGCGAGAGAGAAAGGGGTGCTTTTGAACTGCACCCATGATAAGGTTGTAAGATTCCTGCCCCCTCTTGTTATCGAGAAGGAGCAGCTGGATAAAGTCATCGCAATATTTGACAGCGCTCTGGCAGGTAGAAAATGAAAATAAGAGATAATGTTAAAAAGATACCGCCCTATGTGCCCGGAAAATCAAAGGAAGAAATCGCGAGGAAGTATGGGCTGAAATTGAGCGAGGTAATAAAGCTGGCTTCGAACGAGAATCCGCTTGGAGCACCAAAGAAAGCGGTTGCGCAGATTATGAAGTTTGCCTCACAGGTCTCTGCCTATCCGGATGCGGAGGCTTCTGAACTCAGAGCTGAGATTTCCAGGTACGTAGGAATAAAAAAGGAGTGCATAATCGCAGGAAACGGCTCGGATGAAATTTTAGAATTAGCAGTAAAACTTTTCCTGAATGAGGGAGAGGAAGCAGTTATCCCGGTGCCGACTTTTTCCCTGTACGAAAAGCTGGTAAGGCTCTACTCCGGCAAGCCTGTTTTTGTTCCGCTGGATGAGAATTTTCAATTCGGCTGCGAGAAGATTATAAAAAAAATTAAGAAAAAAACTAGGCTGGTTTTTATCTGCTCGCCCAACAACCCTACGGGGAGCGTGATTTCCGAGCGAGATTTGAGAAGAATTTTAGGGAATAACGTTGTCGTAGTTCTGGACGAAGCTTACGTCGAATTTGCAGACGTCTCTCATGTTAAGCTCGTGAACGAATTTGAAAATCTAATAGTCCTGCGCACATTTTCAAAGGCTTTTGGGCTTGCTGGCGCCCGGGTCGGCTATGGCGCTGCAGATGGAAAGATAATAGAATACATATTCAGGATAAAACTGCCGTTCAATGTGAACCTTCTCTCCCAGAAGGCAGCAATCGGTGCGCTGAGGGACAAAGAACACCTCAGGAGGAGCATTAGAACAGTAAAGAGAGGAAGGGAATTCTTAACAAAGGAGCTTTCGAAAATAGATGGCGTCGTGGTATACCCCTCGAAGGCAAATTTCCTGCTGATAAATCTCGAGGGGACGGGAAAAAAAGCCCGCAGGGTAGCCGAAGACTTGTATAAAAAGGGAATCATCACCCGAGAGTGCAGCTCCTTTAAATTAAACGAATATTACCTCAGGGTAAGCGTTGGAACTGCGCTGGAGAACAGGAAATTTCTAACCAAATTCAGAGACCTAGTGAAGCGTAGCGGAACTAGCTAGTTTTTCCATGCGCTGTATCAGAAATGGAAGTAAGCATATCGAAAGTAATAAAAGAAAGAAGAGAAATTTATAATGGGGGAACGTCTGTAAGGTGAAAATCTTTTTTTCACCTCCTTTCCTTTTCCACCACAATCTTGCAGACTCCCCCCAGCTATAATTGAGACCATTCAAACTTTTTTTAAATAAAATAAATAAACTTGCAGTCTTATGGTCTATTATGAACGAAACAAAGATATTCAAAGGCTTGATGCTCAGCAGGAGTGGGGTACTTTTAGTAAGCATAATAATTGGTTCTCTGCTGGGCGGTTTTGCTGCGGCTGCGATGCAGAATTATCACTACCAGAAGGAGGTGTTCCCGCAGTATCAGGTCAAAGCTGCTGTACAGGAGAAAACAACCGAGGAGCTGACGAATAAAAAGGAGGCAGACTGGACAAAACAGGGGCTTTCCAAGCTTCAGGTTGCAGTTTTACTCCGCCAGCAGACAGAGGGGAGAAATAATGGTTAAGGTTTTAGTAGTCGATGACGAGCCTGATATAAGGTACATAGTCAGGAGAATACTTGGAAAAACTCAAGGCTGAGAAACCTGATTTAATTTTGCTGGACGTGATGATGCCCGGCATGAGTGGATGGGACGTACTCAGGGAGATAAAGGGCAGCGAAGAGCTAAAGTCCATCCCAGTCGTGATGCTTACCTCTATAGACCCTTCTGAGGAGGTAATACTGAGCAAGGAATTCGAAGAACTGACAGACTATATAATAAAACCCTGCGCGAGCGAAAGTTTGCTGACCAAGGTGAAAAACGTCTTTGCACCCTTGCAGATAACCAGAAGGGATAGGGCAGTGGCAAGGGCATAGAACACGGCTCAGAATTTTTCCAAAAAGGGCTATAGCGCCGAGGGCAGGATTTGAACCTGCGCTCTCGCATAGCGAGAACCAGATCTCGAATCTGGCGCCTTACCGGACTAGGCTACCTCGGCACTCGTTTTGTAGAAACGAAGGCATGAACGTCACTCGTGCGCTCATTCCTTCGGAATGAATGCACCGTCAAAACCGTCTTCCGCA
>JACRDW010000101.1 GCA_016212785.1 Methanobacteriota archaeon
ACATAGTATACTTAAGTCTTATGCAATACCGTAAATTGGAATCGCTGCGCTTCACTTTTGTCTGAGTGCCGTTCACCAGGAGCGCCGTCTACTACCTCGACGGTCTTTCGGAGCGAGGGCGAGCCTCATTAATGGTAATCGTTCGTCCTTTCAACTCCTTGCCGTTCAGGCCGGTGATCGCGGCTTGGGCTTCAGCTTCGGCAGGCATCTCCACGAATCCGAATCCTCTCGATACTCCGCTGAATTTGTCCGTGATGATTTTGGCGGATGTAACCTGCCCGAAGGTTTCAAAAGCCTGTCGCAAATCCTCTTCAGTGACCTCGCGTGACAAATTGCCTACGTAGATATTCATTCTGAGACCTCCTTTCTATCTGTCTTTCTTTGATATTTTTTCTATACGCTACCGTTTATATCTTTCGTAAGAGCAGAAAGATAAATAAGGTTTGAATTTTAAGGAGATACTCATGATTACTACTTCAGCTCCCGGCAAGGTGATTCTCTTCGGAGAGCATGCTGTAGTCTACGGCGAGCCTGCCCTCGTCTGTGCAATTGATAAGCGGGTTTATATCCATGCATCAAAAGTGCCGAGCGGGCTGAAAATTATATCTGGCAAATCAAAAGATTTCAGATATGTAAAAAAAGCTGTGGAGCTTGTTTTTGAGCATGCCGGAAAAAAATGCGGGCTGGATATAAAAATTGATTCAGAGTTGCCTCCCGCTTCGGGTCTCGGCTCTTCGGCAGCTGTTTCTGTGGCAACGATTCTTGCAGTTTCAGAATTGCTCGGAGCGAAGCTAAGCAAGGCAGAAATCGCAAAGCTCGGGCACAAGGCAGAGCTCGAAGTGCAGGGCGCTGCTTCACCGACGGACACTGCAATTTCGACATTCGGCGGCGTGCTTTTCATTCAGCCGAAAAAAAAATATCAGCGGATAAATGCGGCGCTGCCTCTGGTCGTAGGTTATACCGGCGTTGAGAGGTCAACAAAAATATTAGTTCAAAACGTAAGGTCGCTGAAGGAAAAATTTCCAGAGATTGTTAATCCGATAATCAGGGACATAGGCAAAATAACGAGGAAAGCAAAGCGGCGCTTGGAGAATAATGAAGACGTTGGAGAACTCATGGACATAAATCACGGCTTGCTTTGCGCGCTCGGAGTCAGCACAGAAAAGCTCAACGAGCTAGTTTATGCCGCAAGAAAGGCAGGTGCAAAAGGCGCAAAGCTTACAGGGGCAGGCGGCGGAGGATGCATGATTGCTTGCGTGCCGAAGAATGCAGAAAAAGTTGCGAGGGCGATAGAAGCATGCGGCTGCACTGCCCTGAGAGCGCCGATCTCAAAAGAAGGAGCGAGGGTCGAGAAACATGCTATCTAATATCTTAAAAGCCTGCCTGAATATAAGAAAAAAAGAAATCGTGCTCATTGTAACTGACGACAATAAATTAGAAGTGGCGGCAGAAATAGAAAGCGCTGCGAGGCAGCTCAGCGGCGAAGTTTTGATTGTTAAAATGAAGCCACGCTCGCACCACGCAGAAGAGCCTCCAAGCGCAGTTGCGCAGGCAATGAAAAACAGCGATGTCGTGATAGCTCCCACTACGATGTCGCTGACGCATACCGATGCGAGAAAAAAAGCGTGCGAGGCAGGGGCAAGGGTTGCGACGATGCCCGGAATAACGATGGAAATGCTGAGAGAGGGAGCCCTGCTTGCGGATTATAACATAGTAAAAAAGAGAACCGATAAAATTGCGAGACTTCTCACAAAAGCCAGAGAAATAAGAATAAAAACATCGCTTGGAAGCGATTTTAAGGCGAGCTTGAGGGGAAGGAAAGGCATAGCTGATTCAGGAATAATAGTCAAAAAAGGCGCGTTCGGAAATCTCCCTGCCGGCGAGGCATTTATAGCGCCTGTGGAAGGAAGCTCTTCAGGTGTTCTTGTTTTCGACGGCTCTCTCAGCAGCATTGGAGTTTTAAAAGAGCCGCTCAAGCTGCAAATAAAAAAAGGGAAAGTCGTAAGCTGCGAGGGAGGCGATGCAGAAAAAATGATGCAGATGCTCAAAAAATACAAAAACGCAAGCAACGTTGCTGAGATAGGAATAGGCACAAATGAAAAGGCGAGGCTGACAGGCAACGTGCTTGAAGACGAGAAAGTTTTCGGAACTGCGCACGTAGCGCTCGGCGACAACCACACCTTCGGTGGAAAAACAAAGGCAGAGATACACATCGACGGAATAATAAAAAAGCCGGACGTATGGCTTGACGGAAGGCAGATAATGCTGGAGGGAGAACTAATCATCCATTAATTCCATCATGGGCTTTCCACAGCAGATTGGAATCTTCTCCTTGCATAGTACTGCAGGAGCGCAGCACTGCTCCTTCGTAGCGTCAACTATTTTTCCACACAGTGCGCACTGAAAACTCGCCATAGCAAAAGAAACAAATATCCCGTGAGTAAATATTAACGCATGTTCCCTGTAATTCTTAACCTTGAAAAGAAGAGCGTCGTAGTTTTCGGGGGCGGAA
>JACRDW010000100.1 GCA_016212785.1 Methanobacteriota archaeon
GCAACACTCGTGCCATTCCGCAAGGAAGATGGCATTCACGCCATCTTTCTTACGAAAATCTCGCTTCTACGAAGCGAATGCAAGACCACTCGCCAGAGGCGAGTGAAAAGCACGGGTCTCGGCACAAGGAGCACGAAGCGTAAGCGAGTGCGACGAAGTGCTGAGAGGTGGATTCAAAATGATAATAACGGTCGGCGGTTTGATTGGAAGCGGGAAGACAACTGTAGCTAAAGCCCTTGCAAAAGCTTTCAAGCTCAAGCACGTTTCTGTCGGAGAGGTTTTCCGGAGCATGGCAGAGGAGAAGGGTCTCAGCTTGGAAGAACTTACAAAGCTTGCCGAGAAGAATCATGGCTTGGACAGAGAAGTGGATGAGAAGCAGAAAAAACTCGTAAAAAACAATGCTGTCGTGGACGGTCGCCTGAGCGGCTGGCTGCTCGATGCTGACTTAAAAATATGGCTAAAGGCGCCTCTCGAAGTCAGAGCTGAAAGAGTTGCAAAGAGAGAAAGCAAGAGCGTCGGGCAGGCGCTTGAAGAGACGAAGCGCAGGGAAAAAAGCGAGACGAAAAGATACGGGAAAATTTATAAAATTGATATCAGCGATATGTCTCCTTACAACGCTGTTATAGACACGAGCCTCTGGGACGCAGAAGAAGTAACAAGCATAATAGAAAAAATGGTCTCTTTGATGAGGAAATAGCGGGGTGATACGATGAAAATAGGAAATGTATGCGTTAAAATTGCGGGCAGGGAGTCCGGGGAAAAAGTTGCCATCGTAGACGCGATTGACAAAAACTTTGTAGTAATTGCAGGTCCAAACGTCAGGAGAAGAAGGTGCAACTTAAGACATTTGAAGCTGTTGGAAAAATCGCTTGATATAAGGCAGGGAGCAGGCGAAGGAGAAGTAAACAAGGCTTTAAGAGCAGCTTTTCCGGAAGAAGCTAAGCCTGCACCGCCGAAGAAAATCGAAAAGCCTGCTCCAAAAGCGGAGAAGCCACCTAAAATAAAGGAAAAGAAGAAAGAAAAAGTTGCCAAAACACCTAGGAAAAAAGCAAAGAAAGAGGAAAAGTAATGCCTTTTTTTACTGTACTTCCTCAATTTTTTTCAGCTGCGCTCTGTACATTTCGACTATCTCTTCTACCGTAGTCGCATCCTCTGGAGCTTTATCAGTCCTCCATCTCCCGGTAAATCTCGGGAATCTTACCGCTATTCCGGAGCCTTCTCGAATTACGCCGTAGGCGCAGGTGTGCACCGGGCTCAGCGTGAGTTCGTCGCCTATTATTTCTATAACGGCTGCAGGAGTAAACCAGACGTCGGCCTTGAACTCGCTCAAAACCCTTGCATGCATGTGTTTTATTGCGTGGGGGGCGAGCATGCTTGGCAGATTCTTTAAATCCTCGTCTGTAAATCCGCTTCCAATCTTGCATATAGTCGCAAAGACGTCCTTCTCCTTGTCGTATACCGCGCCTAGAAGGGCTCCATAGCTGCCTGACCGCTTGCCTCGCCCATGGAATGCTCCAACTATTACAACATCTATGGGCTCTATTATTTTTGATTGATAGGAGCGCTTGAGCTTTATCCAGAGCCAGCCCCTCGCGCCTGCCTGGTAAGTGCCGGACCGAGATTTTAGAATCAGCCCCTCGCACCCCGCCTCAACCGCTTTATCAAAAAATTGCATTATTTTTTTCGCATCGCCGGTTACCAGCGACTCGGCAAGCTTTAGCCTTTCAGATTCCCTTGTAATTTTTTTGAGTTTTTTCCTTCTTTCAGAGTATGCTTTCTCTGTGAAATCCTCTCCATCCGCGTAAAGGACGTCGAACAGATAAAGGCTGACCGGGAACTTTTCCTTCGCTTCCTCGATTCCATACTTTCTGCGCCTGTGCATGAGTTCTTGAAACGGAAGCAATTCGCCAGTCTCCGGGTCTATAGCTACGCACTCTGCTTCAACTATCGCTTCCTCTGCCTTAAGCTGTTTCCCTGCCAGCTCGCATGCATCTGGATACTGCAGGGTTATGTTCTCGAGCCTTCGAGAAAAAAGCGTGACTTCGATGCCCTTTTTATGTATTTGGACTCTTTCTCCGTCGTACTTCCATTCGCATGCTGCCTCACCGCCGAGCTTTTCCAGTATCTCCTCGGGTACGCCCAGCCTCTGCGCAAGCATCATCCTTATCGGTCTGTTTACTTTTACTCTATACTTTTTTATGCCATTCGGACCCTTCTCAGCGAGCGTTTTTGCAACATCTCCAAGGTCTGAAGAAAGGTTGTATGCTCTTTCAATCAGCACTCTATTTTCTTTGCTTTCGGTATATGCTGTTGCAAGGGCATCCAGCAGCGTCATATCAGCGATTCCCAATCTGAGCTTTCCGGTTACGGTTCTTAAAATGTATTTGGCCTCTTTTGGTTCTGCGTCTGCAAGCAGCCCTGAGAGCAGGCGGAGCTTCAGCTCCATGCTCCCTTCTCCACTTGCCTTGGCAACTTTCTCCAGCGTGTCGTACACGCCCTTTACGCTCAGCGGCTTTGAAAACAGCGTCGCCTGCCTCTTGCTTTTTGTAAGCTGCTCTGCAACCAAGCCGAGGTCTCCTTTCTCGTTCAAATGTTTTTCAACGTCTTCCTGATCCACCCCACAAGTCATGGAAATGGCTTTGGCAGCCAATTTCTCTGCTATTCCGAGTTCTATTCCGACGAAGTCAGGATAGAGCTTGCCCTGAGTGAGATAAATAACCTTGTCGACAATCTCTTTCGGGGTTTTTTTAAACAGCTCCACCAAAAAATCAGTCATCTCAAGCCTTTTCGTCGTAGCCTCTATCCTCTCGTAAATATCAACGATTTCCAAGTAGCGCATGCTTAGATTTATGGCAGAAGCTACTATTTAGAACTTTTCCAGCTTGGGCACTAATATTTGCCCCGATTCAAGGAATTTCTTGAAATCGTCTTCATTAAAGGTAATCAACTTTGCATCCAATCTCTGGAGGTTTTAAGCTGGCAGCCGTTTCTACATCAGATTTAAGTAAAGGAACAACTTGGATATTTAAATCATTTAAAAATCCCTCATAATTTTTAGAAGGCAATTTCGCTAGAGAATAGCCCCACAGAATTTCAAAATGAGTTATGACAGAGATATAAAATGTGTCGCCCTCAATTATCCTATCTGCAAGATAGTCAGAAATTCTCGGGAGAAGTTTATCGCTCAGTACTGACGTGTCTAACAAAACCTTCAATCAATCCCTCCTCCGCTTCCCTCATGTAAGGCATTATTTTTTTGAGATCTCCAGTAAAATTTTCTATAGCGTTTGTCAGTTTATTCCTTTCGATTTTTTTCGGCTTTACCTTCACTACTCTAATCCACTCGTTCTTGGTTTCAAATTTCAGCCTGTCTCCTTCCTTCATGCCCAGTTGCTCGATAATGCTCCTCGGCAGCAACACACCCTTCTTTTTAACCACGTATCCGCTCATTTTCATCCCTACAGTTAAAGCAGTAAATATCATATAAATAGTTTTTTGTAGATAACGTTTTAAAGGTTTGCGCTTGATGGGGGACTAAAAATGTCAAACCACAAACTTACTTTAAAAGTTCATCTTCTCCATAACAACAGTCTTTTATTTTCTTTATAGTATATTCCCCTTTTTGCGATAATTTACCAAATTTGCAACAGAGAAAAAATGATATCGGACTTTCTCAATTTCCCCTGCATGTGCCCAGCAAAAGGTTTAAATATGTTTGTTACATTAATATTAATAAATATTTAATTTAGGTGTATCAATGAAGGGAATTTCCGATAGGGAGATTGAAGTGGTCTCCTTTCTAGAGTTGAATGACAGATTCTTCTTTACGAGGAAGGATATAAAACACTTTTTTAAAAACAGTAACGAATTGAACGTCTACATCCATCGGCTGAAGAGAAAAGGCAGGATAGTCAGGCTGAATAAAACCAAATACTATTTAATACCGATAAGAGCTTTTAAGGGACATTGGTCAGAACACCCCTTTATAGTCGTTGACGAAATTTTCAACGGTAAAGATTACTATATTGGGGGGATGGCGGCTGCACATTATTGGGGCTTGATTGAACAAATACCAACGCAGGTTGGAGCATACTCAACAAAAAAACAGGGCAGGAAAAAAATATTTAACTTTACAATAGTCTTTAAGAGGGTTCGACCTGCAAGCATGAAAGATTTTGTCAGGCGAAAAATAAAAGAGCACTCTTTCTTTATAGCGTCAAAAAAGAAGGCTGAAGAATGGTTAAAATCAAGATAATCTCTGAGAATAAACTAAAATATCTGGCAGGGGAGAAGGGTTTTAATCTCATCTATTTAGAGAAGGATTATTTCCTCACACTGCTGCTTTGCTTCCTGAGCAACATTAAAGGGATTTATTTTAAAGGTGGTACTGCGTTAAACAAAATATTCTTGAACCACACAAGGCTAAGTGAAGACCTGGATTTTTCCTGTAAAGGGGGTATGTCTCACATCAAGGATCAGATTATCAAGGTGTTGGAGGATAACAAAAATATCTTTCCGAGATATGTGTTTGATAACAATACGTCTGATTTCTTCAGGCTGAAAATTTTTTACAAGAGTTTCTTTTCAAAGACAGACCATCTTACTTTAGATGTGAACAGAAAGGCATCGGTTTTCCTTCAACC
>JACRDW010000102.1 GCA_016212785.1 Methanobacteriota archaeon
GACGTGCCGCTTTCAGCTTTCTGAACCGACGCGTGCTCTATCTGCATTGACTCTACCTTCTGCTCGAAATCCGTGGTTGCGCCCTTGATTCGAATATTGTCGCCAACGGAGAGAGTTCCGCTCAGCTTAATTCCAGCCACGCCCACCTTGGAGAAATACGTAAATACCTTCCCGACTTCCTCCATACATTCACCCCATTTTACCTTCCGCTTCTGATTATAAAAACTTTTTGCAATACTTTTTCCTCGCTCTCGCAAAACTTTTTAATCTTATGTGGGATAATTATACCCATAGAAGGGCTCACATGAACCAAGTATCTTTTCTTTGGGGTGAATTATAATGTGCTTTGCTCACCTTGCGGAGAGGGAGGTCGAATAACACCCGACACTTTACTTTTCCCAAGCTCTCAGGAAAATTTCATAAGTGCGGGTGAAGAGAAGGTTGAGGAGAATAAAAAATTAAATAACTCTAAAGAGTATATAGGTTTAAAAAATGACAACTGAACTCAGCTTTACAGAGAATGTATTGAAAGCTTTCAAAAATATAACTAAAGAAATAGAGAAAGGCTCGTCCGAACACGATGTGAGATATAGATTTGTTAAATATTTTGTTGAAGAAGTTCTTGGATATGAACCTAAATATATCAGATGGGAAAAGAAAAAAGCAGATTTGACGATTGTAGATGAAAATAACTTTGCCATAATTAAAATCGAGACCAAGAAGCCAAGTGAAAATATTGAGAAACCGGAATACGAAGAGCAGGCTTTTAAATACGAAGAAGAAACCACTAGATTCATAGGTTTAACGAATTTCTTACAGTTTAAATTATGGGAAATTAAGAAAACGGGAAGTGAACTGAAGATTAATATTGATTTTTCCAGAATTTTGGAGCAGAGAAAACTGGTAGAACAATTAACAAGCGAAGAAAAGACCCAAATATTATTTTTGAATAATTTAACCAAAGAAAGCCTATTCGACCCAAGTAAATACGAAAAATTTGATGAAAATTATGCAAGGGTAGATATAACGAAAGAAGCAGGATTTAGAAAACTCCTTGACAGACTGAATTTTATAACCAATAATCTGCTTTTAGGTTATACATTAAGGGCGTTTGGCGAGTATAAGGAAGGTTATAGCAAATACAAAGAGGAAATTGATAAAATCGACAATGAACTAAAAAACAAGAATAATAGAGCCATTAACCACAGTCTTGTAAAATACAGGCAAAAAATAGAGGAAGAATATGAAAAGTATAAATCATTCTCAGGATTCCAGTTATGGAAGCACTTTTCTGGGAAAGAAGACCTGCCTGACGATGAGGTAAAAGAGGTTTTCTGCAAGGAAACCATTTATGTTTTTCTGAACAAGCTTTTATTCCTTAGAATATGCGAGGACAAGGAATTTCTCGAAAAGAGCATTTCAAACGGCGGCATTGAACAGCTGAGAGAAGTCTTCAAGAGAAGATTTGATGAAGATGTCCTGAATAAAGAGATAATAGAGACCGCATTTAAAAGCGGAAAGACCATTTATTCCAGATTTTACGAAACTGGCATTCTCGACTGGTTCAGGACAGGGGATGGAGACCTAAATAAAATTTTGAACAGAGTATTATGGATTTTAAATCAGTTTGATTTTACGCATGTGGATAGAGACATTTTAGGAAATCTTTATGAAAAATATCTGCCGAGCAAGGAAAGAAAGGCGTTAGGAGAATTTTATACGCCGACCGAAGTTATAGATTATATTCTAACATCTGTAGGCTACACCTACAGCTATGAAATAGAAACCAATGACCTGCTTGACCCTGCCTGCGGCTCTGGCGGCTTCTTGGTCAGAGCTACAAGAAGACTGATAAGCAGGTATCTGATGAAATTCGGCAAGGCAGATAAAAGAGAGCTGAGAGACCCCAGAAATTGGAAGGAAATCGTAGGTAGATTAAATCCAGACGAGGCAAAGATAATCATCGAGGCAGTGAAGGAGCACATCTACGGCTTAGACATTAACCCATTCGCCTGCCACATTGCAGAGATGAACATGCTCTTCCAGACGATTGACCTGTATCAGAAAGTCAGGCAGAAGTATTCGGACTACAAGCTGGGCAGGTTCAAGATTTACAGAACAGATTCCCTGGAACTCCCGAAGCAGAAAACAATAACCGACTTCGGCAACCATCTCAAATTTTTAGAAGAACAGGATGAAATAGAAGCAATCAAAAACAAGAAGTTTGATTTCGTCGTGGGGAATCCGCCGTATGTCAGGGTGCAGGTGCTGGATGAAAGGACAAAAGATTATCTCAGAAAAGAGTACAAAACAACGTTTAGCAATTTTGATTTATATGTCGTATTTATTGAGAGGGGTTTAGATTGGCTAAAGGAAAATGGAAAATTTGGATATATAACATCTAACCAATTTATGAATAGAGGATATGGACAAAAACTAAGAGACTTTATACTAAAAAATTCTGAGATAATAAGCATAATTGATTTTGCAAGGTCAAAAGTATTTCAAGATGTTACTAATTATCCGGCAATTATTATTTTTAAGAAAACAAGACCTACAGAAAATATTTTAAAGTTTATAGCAGTGAAGGAAGAAAAACCCGATTTAATAAAAGATGTATACTTTCATTTTAGAGAAAAAGAATACAGAAGCAGATATTTTGACATCTTTGAAATTGTCCAGAATGAATTAAATGACAGCCCTTGGCAATTCTCTCCTAAGACGGAATCCAAGGTATTGGTCAAAATTGATGGAGTGAAAACTAAACTAAGTGACGTTTCAAAAATATTATTGGGAATCCAAACAGGGAAAGATGGCTTACTTGTTGGTAAAATAACCAAAAAGAAAAGCGAGAGTCTGGTAGAATTCACCTCTAAGGAAGATAAAGCACAAATAGAGACAGAGTTATTAAAACCATTACTCCGAGGAAGAGAAGTCAGACGATGGGGCACAAGATGGTCAGGTTCTTATGTAATATGCCCGCATGAACAAGTAAGTTTTCAACCATTGAATGAAAAAGAATTGAAAGACCATTATAACACTACTTTTGAATTCTTAAAAAAACATGAAAGTGAAATAAGAAAAAGATTAATGTATGGTCAAACAGCAGAAGAAAAAACTGGGGCGTGGTATTCTTTAATGTATTTTGATTACGCCAAATTTTATGGAAAACCAAAAATATTGACTCCCGCATTAACAGATAAAAACAATTTCACGATAGATGAAAAAGGGTATTTTTTTGTACTTGGAACGGCAGGGGTCTATGGAATAATTCCTAACGACAAAATCGATATGAAATATCTTCTTGGCGTTCTAAATTCTCAAATTTCAGAGTATTATCTAAAGAAGATATGCCCCATAAAGCAAGGCGGCTACTTTCAATATAGCACCAAATTTTTAGAACGCCTCCCAATCAAACTCCCGCAAACGCCTGAAGAAAAGAAAATTGCGGACCAAATAATAGAAAAAGTTGATGAAATTCTTGAGCTGCATAAGCAAGGGATTGCGGATATAGACGCTGTTCTCGAAGGCGAGGAAACTGAAAAGTTGTGCAACCTGCCGAAAGTTGCGTTTTCGATAAAAGATGATGCGAAATTTGAGAAAATTAAGGTTGATGGAAATAAGATTTACATAAATCGAAAAGACCACATCGAAATAAAGGACAAGAAAGTTCTCGATTTCGTTGCAGTTTATCTTAATTTTATCAATGAAAAGTTAGCTAAGTCCAAAGACGTTAGAAGCGCAATTCTCAATCTTCCTGTTCTGAAATCCGAAGAAATTTTAAAGGAGATTGTCAAGAAAGGCAGCGCGGATTATTCTCAAATTAAAGAAAAAATCAAGAAGTTGGAGCAAGAAATCAACGAGCTTGTTTATGAGATTTATGGGGTTACAAAAGAGGAGAGGAAAATTATTGAGGGGAACTTAAAATTATGAAATTCGCTCACCTTGCAGATACTCACCTCGGCTACAGGCAGTACAATCTGGACGAGAGAGAGGAGGATTTCTACGCTGCGTTTCACGAAGCGGTAGAAAAAATCATCGCAACTAAATGTGACTTCGTTGTGCATGCTGGTGATTTATTCGACGAGCCGAGACCGCATGTAAGGGCGATGGTGGAAGTTAGAAAAGCGCTGGACAGACTTCACGAAAGCCGCATTCCAATCTTTGCAATACCCGGAAACCACGACATACTCATGCGCAGGGGAGCAATGATACCGCATGCAATATACAAACGAATCGAGGTGCTGAGCGTAAAGAAGCCGTGGGTCGAGTTCAATGGAATTTTCGTCGCAGGTCTGCCTTACCACTCAAAAATCCATGCAAACGCATTGAAAGAGGAGCTGCACAAGCTTGCAAAAATGGCAGAGCGTTGTGACAAGAAAATTCTAATTTTGCACCAAGGCATAGATAAATATTTTCCGCTGGAGTATGAGCTTAAGTTTGCTGACATACCTAAGGGCTTTGACTACTATGCTCTGGGCCATGTGCACAAACGAATAATAGACGAATTCGAAGACAGCAGGCTTGTTTATCCCGGTTCGACTGAAATGTGGCGGATAGACGAGTTAAGCGATTATGAAAAAAATGGTAAAGGATTCTTCATCGTTGATGCTGAGAATTTCGAAGCAGAGAGAGTGAATTTAGATGTTCGACCGTTCGTAAAGGCGGAAGTTGATTCGAATTTAGACCTTGAAAAAATTAGGGAAGCCCTGAAGACTGCGAGGAAGCCGGTTGTAAATATCACTGTAGCCTCTGATGTGCACGAATACCAGCAGATATATCAAAGGCTGGTCAGCGAATTGAAAGATGCGCTATACCTGGACATAAAGAGAAAGAGAGCCGAGGAAAAAGAAGAGGCGATTTACGATAAGACGATAAACATTCGAGAGCTGATGAACGAATTAATGAAGGGTTATTCCGAGGCAGAGAGAGACTACGCATATTCTGTTTTTAAGGCGCTTTCGAAGGGAGATTTAGACGAAGCAAGAATCGTTACCGAAGATTTCTATAAGGTGTTTAAATGATCATCGAAGAGGTCGAAATCAAAAACTTCAGGTCGCACAGGAGCAGCAAAATTAAATTTGACCAGGGAATCTCGGTCATCGTTGGCGACAACGGCTCAGGAAAGACGAGCATTCTTGAAGCAGTAAACTTTGCCCTGTTCAAGCAGAAGCCGAACAACATAAACGCAGACGACTTGATCCGCAGGGGTACAGAGGAAGCAGAAGTTTCTGTTACATTCCATTCCAACGGAAGAAAATACAGGGTAATGCGGGGAAGGAAGCTCGGGAAGGCGAGCGGAAGCGCACTTTATCAGGATGAAAAACTGCTCGTAAGGGGCGAGGACGAGGTAACTCTGGAAGTAGAAAAGATACTCGGAGTTAACGGAGAGCTTTTCACGAGCGCAGTTTATATCAAGCAGGGGGAAATCGACGGCTTGATTTCGGCTGCGCCTGCGGTCAGGAAGGAGCAGGTCGGCAGGCTGCTCGGAGCGCAGGACCTGGAAAATGCGTACAAAAACATGAGGGAGCTGATAGGCGAATATGACATGCGCTTTGAAAAATTTCAGACAGTGCCTGAGGATATAAAGAAAACAGAGGAAAAAATTAAAAAAGAAAAGCAGGAGATTGCGCAGCTGAGCGAAGAAATAAAAATCATTGAGAGAAATCTCTCAGAGAAGAGGAGACGGTTTGAAGAAAAAGAGAAAGAAATCGCGCAGCTCGAAAAGCTGAAAGATTTGCTGAATGCGAGGGAAAAAAATCTCGCAGAAATCGAAAACCTAGACGAGAAAATCAAGAAGATTGAGAGCTATGAGAGGGAGCTGAAAGAAACAGAGAAAATTCACGAAGAATACGCAAAACTGGAGCAGGAAATCGAGGCGCTGAATCAGGAAAAAATAAAGCTTGCAGGATATTCAGTCAAATGCGAACAGCTGAGCAGCGAGCTTGCCTCTCAAAGAAAAAAAGCTGGCGAGCTGTCTGAATTTATCAAAAGTGAATTTGAAAAGTGCGGCGCTATTTTCGATGCAAAAGTTGAGTCCTATGAAAAGTTAGAGCAATTACTCTCAAAGAATATGGAAAATATTGAGGAAAAGCTGATTGAAATTAGAGAAGAAAAAGATGGGCTGACTTCCAAGATTGGAAAGCTCAGGGGAAATAACGAGGAGATTGAAAGGGCGGTCTCCGAGCTGGAGGAGGCTAGAGATAAGTGCCCTGTGTGCGGCGCAACGCTTACGGAGAAGCACAAGCGAAAATTGCTCGAAGAGTATTCTGCAAAAATCGAAAAAAATAGCAGCGGGATTTTGAGGTGCGAGAAAAAATTAGAAAATTGCACCAGAGAAGAATCAAGACTGGAATCGCAGCTGCGAAAGATGGAAAGCATAAATCTGGAGATGCTCGGGTCGAAAATAGGCGAGGAGAGGGAGATAAAAGATGAAATTGAAAAAATATCTGGAGAGCTGAATGAAAACCGAAAGCTCTTAAAAAATTTGGGTGAAGTGGAGAAAAAACTGTCTGAGAACGAATTGGAAAAGGCAGCGCTTAAAGACGGCAACGAACGATATATAGAAGCCAAGCTCTTTTTAAGGAAAAATTTTCCTGACAAAGAAAAATTTCAGGAAGAGATTGAGAAAATAAGAAAGCGCATCGAAAGCCTGGAGACGGAGATTAGAAAACTAAGATATGCTCCCGAGAAGATAGCGCAGCTGGATAACCTGAAAATGGAGAGAAGCATCCTTCAGGACGAACTCACAAAACTTGAGAAAGACAAGAGCTGGAACGAATCGACAATAAAAGAAAAAGGCAGGTCTATAGAAAATTTAACAGCGGAATTAGAGGAGCTGAAAGCAAAGGAAAAAGAGCTTAACAAGCTGGGCAATTTCAAAATTTTTCTAGGGCGCATAAGGGAGCTGTTTCACAAGGACTACCTGCAAAGAGAACTCAGGGTTAAGTCCAGACCGCTGGTTGAGAAATATACCCGGGAGGTATTCGACAGGTTTAATCTGCCTTACTCAGACATAGGCATAACCGAAGATTTCAATATCGTTGTTTACAGCCAGCACGGCGAGGAGAGCGTGGACATGCTCAGCGGAGGTGAGAGAATCGCGGCTGCGCTTGCCCTGCGCATCGGCATAGCAAGAGCACTTTCGGGTTCTGCAATGGAGCTGATAATGCTCGATGAGCCCACGATACACCTCGATGCCCTGCGAAGGAGGGAGCTGGTCGACATCATCAAAAAGCTCTCCTCGATACCGCAAACCATCGTAGTAACTCACGACAAGGAATTCGAGAACGCCGCAGACCGCTTGATTCTCGTTGAGAAAGTTGAAGGAGTTTCGCAGGTGAGATATGAGGAGTGAAAAAGTCTTCCTCTTCGAGTACGCAACTTGTGCAAGAAGTAAACTTCCGCCCTCAATAGCAGTCGAAGGCATTGGCATGTTCAGGACGCTGTACGAGGGCTTTGCGTTAGCAAGACCGCAAGTCTACCGCACTACCTTCGGTATTGAAAACCCGATTTCATTCTACGATGCAGAAAACTATACCAAACTTTTTGAAGAGTATCTCGATAAAGCAGACTTTGCTCTGGCAATTGCGCCGGAGAGCGGCTTCGAACTCTACAGACTGACAAAAAAAATTGAAAGCTCGAGCTGCGAAAATCTCGGCTGCAGTTCAAAGAGCGTTAGGATAGCGACTGACAAATTTTTGACCTACAAAAAATTGAAGGGAATAAACATTCCCAAGACCGAAATTTTTGACGGAAAAACTAGACTGGAATTTCCTCTAATAGCAAAACCCAGAGACGGCGCGGGCTGCGAGGGAATCTTTTTCGTTGAAAGCGAAAAGGAGCTTGAAAAAATTCCGAGAGAAAATTACATACTCCAGGAGTACGCCGAAGGGCAGCCCTGCAGCGCAAGTCTTCTCATAGGCGACGAAATAAATCTTCTAAGCTTGCAGACGCAGGAAATTGAAAATTTCAAATACGTCGGCGCAGAGATACCAGTCGAAATTGAAAATACTGGAAACATTCTCAGGGCTGTTGAAAAAATCAAGCTGCACGGCTTCGTCGGAGTGGACTTCATTGCGGGCGGAGAGATAAAAATAATCGAGATAAACCCGAGACCGACGACGCCCATAATTGCGCTGAACAGAGTTTTTGATTTCAACGTTGCGGAGCTGATTTTAAAAAATTACTACCGAGAAAAATTGCCGAAGTTCGAACCAAAAAGAAAAATTTACATGAAAAAAATTAAGGGAAACAAAGGCTACGCATCCTTCGGCGGCTACTCAATCGTATTGGAAGAATCGGTGTCGAGCACTCGTTTCGAAGGAACGAAAGCATGAGCAACGCTCATGCCATTCCGCAAGGAAGATGGCGTGTCTGCCATCTTTCTGACGAAAGTCTCGCTCTCTCGAAGCGAATGCGAGGAGTGAGGAGCGCAGCGACGAAACGACGAAGGGTGACAGAATGAGGATAGCGGCTTACGACATAGGCGGCGCAAATACCAAGAAATTACTTCTGGATACAAAAACAGGAAAAATAAAATCCCAAATTTTATATTTTCCGATGTGGAAGAAAAAAACAGAGCTGAAGTCGTTCTTGCAGAGCATTAAAGAAAAAGCTGATTGCACGGCAATAGCGATGACAGCAGAGCTGTGCGACTGCTTTTCGAGCAAAGCAGGGGGAGTGAAATACATAGCTTCAGCGTGCGAAGAGGTTTTTGAGAATCCTTACTATCTGAGTGTGGACAGAAAACTCTTGAGATTTAAAGAAATTGGAAATTTTTTAAAAATCGCGGCTGCGAATTTTGCAGCGAGCATATATTTTCTCGAAAAAAAATTTGGGGAAGGCATTCTTGCAGACGTCGGCAGCACGACCGCTGACGTAATACCCTTTAAAAAAGGCGAAACTCTTTACGGCAGAACCGATTTGGAGCGGCTCCGGAAGAATCAGCTGGTTTATACGGGCATGCTTCGAACGCCCGTAAGCGCTATCGTCAGCAGGGTGCCTTTCAGAGACCAGCCTGTTAGAATTTCCTCAGAGTATTTTGCAATAACCGCAGATGTTTACAGTATTCTGGGCATGCTCAAAAATTATTCCTGCGATACTCCCGACAACAAGGGGAAAGGAATAAAAGACTCCATGCGGAGAGTCGCAAGACTGCTGTGCGCTGATTTAGACGAAGTTGAGGAAAAAGAAGTAACTGAAATTTGCGAGTACGTGCACAAAAAGCAGGTTGAGCAAATTGCAGAAGCCCTCCGAGAAGCTGCCGAGGATTCCGAAATCAAAAGAGCATACGTCTGCGGAATTGGAAAAGAGCTTGCAAAGGAGGCATGCAAACTGGCAGGAATAAATGCCACCGATTTATCCAGAATCACAAAAGCTTATGATAACCTGCCCTGCCTGGGTCTGGCTGAGATGGCAAAATCTGAAATTTTTGCTCTCGGCAAAGATTTCTGCGTGGAGGTATGGAAAGGTTAAGATGCATTTCATGCGGTGCGTATATCACAACCGGAAACGGTTCTGTTAAGTTTCCCTGTCCAGAGTGCGACGAAATCATCGGCCGCTGCACCAGATGCAGGGATTTGGGCAAGAGATATATCAGCAAGTGCAGCTTCGAGGGGCCGTAAATGTCAGCACTTCGCAGGCAGGCTTTTCAAACAACTTGACGTAGGGATTGTCCCTACGTCTGTCTTCTCGAATGCATTCGCTCCGAAGGAGCGAGGGCATGAGCGTCGCTCACGCTCTCGTTCTTGCAGAACGAATGCCTGCTCGTGCCGACACTCATTGGGTCAAGACACGACGAGAAACGAATATAATGGGTCTCGGCACTAGGAGCAACGAGCGGAGCGAGTTGCTGGCATTCGCACCAACTTCCTATCGGAATTGAGAGGTGGATTGAATGGCTGAAGTTCTGATAACCTTCAAAATAATGCCCGCAGAGGCGGATGCAAATATCGACTCAATTGAAGATGCAATCAAAAAGATAAAGGCTGCAAAACTCAATAAAATAGAAAAGGAGCCGATAGCTTTTGGTCTTGTGGCCCTCAAGCCTTCTTTTATTGCAAACGACGAGGGCGGGGCTGCGGACAAAATAGAAAAGGAATTGAAAGAAATCGCAGGGGTAGGAAGTGCGGAAGTTATCGAGGTCACCAGATTACTATAGCTTTTTTATTCCCCCAAGAAGTAAGCACAGCAGCGCTTTCTGCACGTGCAGTCTGTTTTCCGCCTGCTCGAAGACGATTGAGTTTTTGCTTTCCAGCACCTCGTCAGTTATCTCCAGGCCGCGCTTTGCCGGCAGGCAGTGCATTACGAGCGGGCTGCTGGCTTTTCTTACCAGCTTGGCATTGACTTGATAGTTTTTAAAATCTCTCAGCCTATTTTTTTCTTCGGACTCCTGCCCCATGCTGACCCACACGTCCGTATATATTATCTCGGCTCCGGTGACTGCGGCTGCAGGGTCGGCGGTTATCTCTATATCAGCTCCGCTCTTCTTTGCATATTTCTTTGCTTTTCTTAGTATTTCTTCATCAGGCTCGTATCCTTTTGGGCAGGCAACCGAGATATCCATCCCGACAATCGAGGAGCCAAGCAGAAGGGAGTTGCAGACGTTGTTTCCGTCGCCTACGTATGCGAGCTTTACGTTGAAGCTATTTTTAAATTCCTTGATTGTAAACAAGTCAGAGAGCACTTGGCACGGATGCTCCAGGTCAGTTAAGCCGTTGATAACTGGCACTGTAGAATATCCTCCAAGCTCTACGACGTCCTCGTGTTCATTCGCTCTGAGCATTATTCCGTCCACGTATCTGCTGAGCGTCCTTGCAGTGTCCTTTATGGTTTCCCCTCTCTTCAGCTGCGTGTTTGTCCGGTCTAAGTATATCGCATGTCCTCCAAGCTGGGTCATTGCTGCCTCGAAGGAAACTCTCGTCCTCGTGGACGGCTTCTCAAATATCATTGCGAGAGTTTTTTCATTCAGAACTTTGAAGTTCTTCTTTTTAAGCTTTGCAGACATCTCAAAAATGTTCTCGAGATTTTTTTCTGCATCTGCTATTGATATCAAATTCACTTTTTCACCTTACAGCTTTCATGCTCTCTATCTTTCTCTGAATTAAAGCCTTCGTTCCTATATCTCTTCGGTGGTATATGTGCTCCCCCGTTATGTTTGCAATCGCAGATTCTGCGATTTTCTCAGCCTCCTCGATAGAGCCGGCGGTTCCCACGACTGCTAGGGAACGTGAGGAGGTCGTGCATATCTTGCCATTTTCTTCATTTACTGCCGCATAATACAGGAGCGCTCTTTTGCGTCTTATTGCTTCTTCATCAACACTTATAATTTCTCCAGCCCTGGAGCCGATTCCGTAACCCTCAGGTACAACGTACTTGCACACCGTGGCTTTCTTTTCGAATACTGCGTCTCTCTCCTTCAGGGTGCCGTCGATTATCTTCTGGCATATTTTCACGAAATCAGAGCTTAAAATAGGCAGCACGTTCATAGCTTCGGGGTCTCCGAAGCGGCAGTTGAACTCGATGAGCCTGGGTTCTTTGCCAAGCATGAACTGCCCGTACAATATTCCTTTATACTCCTCTCTGGTTTCCCTGCGTAGCGCATCCACAGTTTTTTTCATCACCTCGACCGCATACTCACGGTCGCTCTCTGTGACAAACGGCAGCAAGCCGTTCGAATCGGAGTAAGAGCCCATGCCGCCTGTGTTGTGACCTGCGTCGCCCTCGAAGGCTCTCTTGTGGTCCTGCACCATGGGCATGGCTATGACGTGGCTTCCGTCCACAAAAGCCTGAATGGTGAATTCTTCTCCAACAGCTTTTTCCTCGATTACGACTCTATCGCCGCCAATCTTTTTTTCTATTACTTCACGAACATATTTCTTGGCTTCCTCCAAGTCTTTAAGTTGGTCTCCTATAACCTTGACTCCCTTTCCTCCCGTTAATCCGACAGGTTTAACAGCTATCGGCTTTCCATAAGAGTCGATGAATTCAGACGCCTCTCCTGCATCATCAAAAACAGCATACTCCAGCGACCCGGGAATCTTGTATTTTTGCATTAAATTGCGCATGAATTCCTTGCTTGCCTCGATTCTCGCAAGCTTTTTCGCAGGTCCGACGCAAGGGATTCCCTCGCCGCCCAGCACATCAACGATGCCCTCTGCAAGCGGCGCTTCCGGACCAATTACTGCGAAATCAACGCCGCTCTCCTTTGCAAATTCTGCGATTTTTTTTGTTTCTGTCTCGTGTTCTAAGAGTATTTTCTCAGACAGCCTCGCAATTCCGGGATTTCTATTTTTCATCGCTGCAAACAGCTCTGCGCCGCTTCTTTTAATCGCCTCTGCTATCGCGTGCTCTCTCGCCCCTCCGCCGACGAGCAAGACTTTCATTTTACTCCCTGCCAGAATAGAAAATGTTTGTCTCGATTATTATTACGGCTACTCCGATTCCGAGTATTATCAGGTGCAGTAAAATTAGGTATCCCAAGAGTGCGTAGGCAAATGCTTTTACGCTGGACGCAAGACCTGCTATCCGCTCTATGTTTTCGGCAGAGCTCTTCAGGGTCGAAGAAGCGCTTGAAATCAAGCCGCCCAGGTGCTCCTTGAGCTCGTCGAAATTTTTTCTCGTTTGATTTAGACTCTTTCCAACGTCCTGCAGCTCCTGCGAGGATTCCCTGAGCTGCGAAGCCGTGCTGCCGAGAGCGAGAGCTGTGCTCTCTAAGTTCCTTGCAGTTAAATCGAGCTTTGCTCCGGATTCCTCCAGCTTCGTGGCAGAAATAGTTATTTTGTCTGTTGCGCTGTCGAATGTTGACTTTGAGGGCAGTGTGGAGCCGTTGTAATCGTATTCCGAAGCCCAGGATTTAAGACCCGTTGCGCCCGCACTCAGATAAACACCGGCATCTCTGTTCGACCAGGACGCAAGCCTGGTGTTAATCCCTGCATCTGTGAGATTTTTAGAGGCAGAATTTATCGCATCAGAAGCGGAGCTCAATTTCCTCCCGGCGCTTGCGACAGCAAATGAAGCGTTGTTCAGATTCAGGCTCAGCTCGGATATGGAGGCGTCCGCATCCGCTTTCTTCCTGTCAAGCTCCTCGCTCATTTGGGATATTGGAGTTTTCACAAAACCGGCGGCATTCGAGTCCAGGGCATAGCTGTGCACTAATTTTAGAGCATATATTCCGCCCACTGTTCCGGAGAGCCCTATCAGCACCAAAGTAATACCCAGACCCCTCAGCAAAACAGAAGGCATGTCCATTTTCCCACCTCACTTCCGTAAGGAAGATGGCGTACGTGCCAGCTTCCTGTCGGAATTCGC
>JACRDW010000105.1 GCA_016212785.1 Methanobacteriota archaeon
AAAAATAAGAAAATAGCGCTCTGCGTCGCTGGCAGCATAGCGGCAATCGAGGCTCCGAAACTGGCGAGGGAGCTTATGCGCCACGGAGCAGAGGTCGCAGCGTACATGACGAAGGATGCGCAGAAGATAATTCATCCAAACGCATTAGAATTCGCAACTCAGAGAGAGGTCGTTACCGAGCTGACCGGAAAACTCGAGCATCTCTACGAGTTCGATTTAGTTCTAATCGCTCCTGCAACTGCAGCAACGATGGGTAAGATAGCCCACGGCATAGCCGATACTCCTATCACAGCCCTCGTGCTTTCTTCGAGGGCAAAGATTTTAATCGCCCCGGCGATGCATCTCGGCATGTACGAGCATCAAACCCTGAAAGAAAATTTGCAAAAACTTAAAAAGCTTGGATACAGGATAGTGGAGCCGAGAGTCGGGGAAGATGCTGCGAAGCTTGCGAAGATAGAGGACATCGTAGATGCTGCTATTTTCGGGCTGCACAAGAAGGATTTGAAAGGCTTAAAAATTCTCGTTACTTCTGGACCGACCCTCGAATACATAGACCCGATAAGAATTATAACAAACAAAAGCTCTGGCAGGATGGGCGTTGAGATCGCGAGGGGGGCTTTTTTCAGAGGAGCTGACGTGAAGCTCATTCACGGAGCCGGCTCTTATGCGCCTCCAAGCTACTTAAATGCAATACGTGTCGAGACCGGCGGGGAAATGCTGGCTGCGGTTGAAAAAGAGAGCTTCGATGTCTTTATATCTGCTGCGGCAGTCTCTGATTTCACAGCGAAGAAAGCTGACAAAAAAATTGACTCCAACAAACCTTTGTCATTAAAGCT
This sequence comes from Methanobacteriota archaeon, assembly GCA_016212785.1. GTDB lineage: Archaea > Hydrothermarchaeota > Hydrothermarchaeia > Hydrothermarchaeales > JACRDW01 > JACRDW01. The sequence continues at coordinate 837 of JACRDW010000105.1, forward strand.
TGTTCCTGTTCCAAAAATTCTGGAGAAAGTAAAAAACCGCAGAGCATTCAAGGTCGGCTTCAAAGCCCTGCACAGCGCTGCGAAGGAAGAGCTGCTCAAAGCCGCAGCTAAAAGCTTGAAGAATTATAACTTGGATTTAGTCGTAGCCAACGATGTTTCGAAAGGAGCATTTGGTTCTGAAAAAAATGAAGTTTACCTCGTGAGCAAGAGCAGCGTTGTGCACATACCTCTCACAACAAAAGCAGAGATTGCTGAAAAAATATTAGATGTAGTTGGGGAAAATCGGTCAAGACCCTTGGGAAAATTACTTGCGTAAGCACTCGTTCCGAAGGAACGAAAGCATGAGCGACGCCTCGTGCTCTCGCTTCTACAAAGCGAGTGCAAGTACAACAACGGGTGAAGACGCAACGAAAACTAAGTGACAACGAGTTTGAGGAGCGGATTCAAAATGATGGCAAGAGCTTTTGTTCCGGGGCACATAACAGGATTTTTTGAGATTTGCGAGCGCAAAGACGCGCTGCACACGGGCTCTAGGGGATGCGGGATTGTCGTCAGCAAGGGAGTACATACGGCTGTAAAAGCAAAAAAAGCCAGCGAAAACGAGGTTAACACTTATATAGACGGCAAAGCCTGCGATTGCCCTACTACGATGACTACGATTGAGGAAGTTTTGAAGTTGGTAGAGGAGAAGTACAGCGTAGAAGTGTTCCATGAGCTGGAGCTGCCGATGAAGCAAGGATTTGGATTATCTGCGGCAGGCTCGCTGGGTGCTGCACTTGCTGCTGTATGTGCTTTGAGTCTAAATCTCACGCTTAACGACTGCGGAAGTATTGCGCACTGCGCAGAGGTTGCAAACAAAACAGGATTCGGCGACATAATTGCAGAATGCACAGGCGGAGTGGTGCTGCGGAAAAAACCTGGAGCGCCGGGCATAGGCAGGGTAGATAAGATTCCCTGCAAAGATTCGGTTGTGGCATTTATAGTTGGAGGCGAGCTGGAGACAAAGTCTGTCCTGCTTTCCAGGCAGAAAAAAAGAGCAATCACTCAGGTCGGCACGGGATGCATGAGGCTGTTTCTAAAAAATCCTTCTGTAGAGAACTTTCTGAGATTATCTAAAAAATTTGCATCGGATGCGGAGCTTATGAACAAAAAAGTTTATTCCGCAGTTAAAGAATTAGAAAAAAACAACATAGAAGCATCGATGGTAATGCTGGGCAATTCGATATTTACTCTGACCAAGGAGCCAGAGAAAGTTTCCAGTCTCCTGGATTTTGAATACTTTATAATGGAAATAGACAACGCAGGGGCAAGAATACTATGATTTCGGAGAAATCGCTTTCTTGGTCGAGAACGACCGAAGGAACGAACGGAGTGAGTGACTCTTCCGACAGGAAGACGGCATACATGCCAGCTTCCTTGCGGAAGTGAGGGAGTGTTCGAAATGATTTCAAGGCTGCGCAACTACTTCCTTGCCGGACTGGTAATCTTCGTGCCGATAGTTGCAACTATATACATCGTCTGGATATCCTTCAATTTCCTGGATGGACTGCTGAAACCATTTATCGAACCAGCAATCGGAAAGCACGTTCGCGGTTTGAGCCTGCTCGTTACCATACTGCTCATATTATCCATAGGAGTTTTTGCGAGGATTGCAATCGGCAGAAAAACTTTTGAGATTTTCGAGAAAACCCTGCTGAAGATTCCTGTAATAAGGGGTTTGTACCTGGTAATAAAGCAGACGAGTGAAGCTTTTCTGATACCAAACGAGTCTGAATTCAAAAGAGTCGTGCTCGTAGAGTTTCCAAGGAAAGGAACATATGCCCTCGGTTTTACAACAGGAGTAACCGTGGGCGAAATTCAGGATAAAACAGCAGAGAAGGTTATAAATATTTTTGTTCCCACAACGCCCAATCCAACCTCTGGCTTTTTAATAATGGTGCCCGAGAAGAGCGTTGTTCCCTTAGATATGAGCATACAAGATGCCCTGAAGTTCGTGATTTCCGGCGGTTTTTCGAAATGAACCGAAGGTTCAGCTTTCTCTACCGCAAGGTAGTGCGCAAAGCAATTCGGTCTTGCTCACGCAAGGGTCGAGAACGACTGAAGGAGCGAGAGAAGCGAGTGACTGAGGGAGTGTTCGAAATGAAAATTTCAAAGGCGCATCCAAGGTACGAATCGCTTAAACAGAGAGAAGCGCTACTGAGGGGCTACAAAAAAGGAATAACTGCGCTTGCGGGCTTGATAGCTCAGGGCAGGGGCGAAGCTTTTGATT
>JACRDW010000104.1 GCA_016212785.1 Methanobacteriota archaeon
AATGGATTTACGAAATAGCTAAATATGCAGAAACTCAAATCAAAAAACAAAAATTTGAAGAATTGCCATTCGAACATGCTAGGGCTATTGCCCGATGATTGAAAAAGAGGTTCGTCATGCCGCCTGTTGACTTCAGCAAAGAGAATCACGATGCAGCTCAATTTGTCAAAGATTTATTCCCAAAATTTTTTAAAATTTTGGAAGTGAGAGAAGGTTACAAAAGAAAGGGCGCAGACAAGCATATTTACTATAAAGGTCGGTTAGTCGCTTACGCAGAGCTGGAAGCTAAGCTTGTGTGGAAAACTGTTGAGTGGAATAAAGATTGGCATCATGTTCAATTTGCAGAGCGAAAAGGTCGATTTGCCGAAACGGATGTTCCAACTTTTATGATAATGTTTAACAAAGATGGAAGCAATGGTTTAATCGTGGATGCAAAAACAATGGTATCTTCGCCCTGCCCTCGTGTATGGACTAGACGTGGCGCAGAGCATTTCTATCAGGTGCCAATCGAAAAAGTAGTTTTTGGTCCAGAGAATTTTGAAAAATTCATCTTAGACAAACTTCATTTAAAACCAAGTAATTCAACAGAGTCGGCAAAATAGCTGGTGTAAAGTTGGCAGAGGAAAAAATGATAGAAGAAAAAGTGTACGTCTCGGTGAAGAAAAGTTTTGAGTTAATGTTCGGTGAGCTAGAGAAGGCGGTCGTGGGTCAGAAAGACGTCATAGAGAATCTCATGATAGCGCTGCTCTGTGAAGGTCATGCGCTTCTCGAGGGCTTCCCGGGGCTTGGAAAAACGATGATAGTCAGCAACCTCGCAAAAATCCTGGACCTCAAGTTTGCCCGCATTCAGTGCACTCCTGACATAATGCCCAGCGACGTAACAGGGACGTACATAATAGAGGAGCAGGAAGGCAGGAAAGTTTTCAGGCTCGAGAAGGGTCCCGTCTTCACGAACATTCTACTTGCGGACGAGATAAATCGCGCAACGCCAAAAGCGCAGAGTGCTCTTCTGGAAGCAATGCAGGAGAAGCAGGTAACTCTCGGAAATAAAACTTATAAACTCGAGAGACCTTTCTTTGTGCTTGCAACCCAGAATCCGATAGAGATGGAGGGCACCTATCCGCTTCCGGAGGCGCAGCTGGATAGATTTCTGCTCAAGGTGCTCGTGGACTACTCGACATTTGAGGAGGAGGATAGAATCGTCGACATGTACGCAAGCGGCGCAACGCAGCAGGTTAACAAAATAATGGACAGAGAAACCCTGCTTGCGCTTCAAAACCTTACGAGGCAAGTTCCCATAAGCGAGGAAACGAAAAAATATGCGCTGAAGCTTGTAACTGCCACGAGAGCAGAGAACGAATATATAGAGTACGGCGCGTCGCCGAGAGCTTCGATTGGATTAGTACTAACGGCGAAGGCAAGGGCTTTGATACACGGAAAAAACTTCGTCGGCAGGGAAGATATAAAAGCGATGGCATACCCTGTGATGCGCCACAGAATAATTTTGACCTTCGATGCCGAGAGAAAGGGCATCAGCCAGGACATGGTAATAGAGAGCATAATCAAGAGTTTAGAATGATTGAAATTGACTTCCTCGAGGAGCTCGACCGCTTCAGCTTCATGATCAGGAAAAGAGTTTCGAGCGTGTATTCCGGAGCCAGGAGAAGCATAAGACAGGGGAGAGGTATAGACATCTATGACTTCGGAGAATATTTTCCGGGGGACGACCTTAAGGCCGTTGACTGGAAGCTATATTCGCGGACAGAGCGGCTCTACATCCGGAGGTTCGAGGAGGAGAAAAGCCTAACGACGCACATACTCGTAGACGCAAGCAGGAGCATGGATTTTGGGAAAAAATTTGACTATGCTGCCATGCTCGCTGCAGGTTTTGCATATCTCGTAACCAAGGAAAATGAAAAATTTGCACTGGCGACGTATTCTGAGGATTTGAGAGACGTAATGCAGCCGAGGAAGGGCAAGACGCACTTCCTGAACGCAGTGGAGCTTCTCAAAGGCAAAAAGCTCGAGGGAAAAACAAGAGTAAATTTCTGCGCAGAGCGGTACGGCGGCATGATCAGATCCCGCTCCCTCGTGGTTTTAATTTCAGATTTTCTCGAGAATCTCGCTTCTGTGCAGCAGGGCATCTACAAGCTTGCCAGACGCAACGAGCTGATTGCCATTCAGATCTTCGATGCTGGAGAAAAAAACTTGGACTGGCTGAGCGGCGATGCGAAGGTTTATGATATGGAGAGCAGCGAGATGATGCGCACCTACATAAGTCCCAAACTCAAGGCTGAACACGAGGAGAGATTCGCAGAGCACATTCAGGGAATTAAAAAGGCATGCAGCGAAGTCGGCGCAGATTTCTTTTCGATTGCTACGAGTACTCCCATCTTCGATGCTTTTTTGGAGTTCTCGACAGTGCTGGGGTGAAGAAATGTTCGGCAATCCTGTCGCACTTTTTGGTCTTGCGGCTCTTTTACCGATTGTAATACTATATTTAGTAAAGCCGAAGCCGAAAGACGTTTTTATACCCTCGCTCATGTTCATCAGAGAGGTGGAGAAGAGAGAGAGTGTACTGAGCTCGCTGCTGAAGAGATTCGTGAGAGACCCCCTGCTTCTGATTCAGCTTGCAGTTATATTTTTCGCAGCGCTTGCAATGGCAGAGCCTTTCTATATTTCTAGGGAGAGCGTCAAAGCCGAAAACATCGCGCTCGTCATCGACGCCTCTGCAAGCATGCAAGCTACTGACGTAGCGCCGAGCAGGTTTGCAAAAGCTGTGGAGCTTGCAAAAAGCGCATTTTCTGAGAGGGACAGAATAAGCATAATCCTGGCTGCGAATATCCCAATTGCCGTGCTCAAAGAAGGCACGGGCAGCGAGGCAAAAGCTATACTGAGCGCTCTAAAACCAAAGGCAACTCCGGCGAATCTAAACGACGCGATACTTCTCGCAAGAGAGATGCTCTCTGGAGAGAATAAAAGGATTTTGGTCTTTTCTGATTTTTCGAATGCAGACGCGTCGCTGGCAGGGAAAATTGCAGGCGCAGAGGGAATTGCGCTGGATTTTTTTAGAGTGGGCGGCGGGGGAAAAAATATCGGAATCGTGGATATGAAGCAGCTGAAGGACGGCTATTCAATTCTGGTTAAGAGCTATGTTGACAAAGATGAGATGCTCGGCATAGAGATTCTAAGGAACGGCGTTTTGGTATCTTCAGAGGAAAGAGGCATCGCCGCGCTTTCAAGCGAGCTTTTAACCCTGCGCAACGTTTCAGGAACGAGTGCGGTAAGGCTGAGGTATGCCGACGATTTTCCTCTGGACAATCAGGTTTTCATTGCTGCACCGCTGCCGGAGAGACACAAAGTTCTGATGGTGAGCGCGAACAGAACGTCCTATCTCAAGCACGCCCTTTCCTCACTCAAGCAGGTGGAGCTTGCAGAGGCAGTTCCGCCCATAGTGCCGGCATTCAGCAGCTATGCTGCTGTAATTCTGGACAGGGTGAGCAGGCAAAGCCTGCTTCCGGGCATGGTTCGTGAGCTCTCGCTTTACGTTGAGAATGGAGGAAATTTAATCGTCATAGCGTCCGAGCATCTAAAAGCGCTGGAAGAGGTGCATCACTTGCTGCCGGTAGAAATTAGGAACGATACAGCGGCGAGCGGGGTGAAAATCGAGACCTCTAACGAGGTTACGAGAGACATAGACTTCGAGGGGGTTGCCGTTAAATACCTTCTCGCCGGCGCAAAAAATTCCTCGATAACTCTCGCAAGTGCGGCAGACGGGTCGCCCCTGATTTCCTTCTGGTACAAAGGCGGGGGTAAGGTTGCATATGTCGGAATTCGCCACGAAGCTGGGTGGAGCGACTTTTATCTGAAAACCTCTTTTCCAATTTTCTGGTCAAAGCTTCTCGAGTTCATGGTGGGTGGCGAAGAAGACGAAAATTTAAAGACAGGGAACTTTCTGCCGCTGCAAACTGAAACAAGGGTGAAAACTCCGTCCACAACTGTCGTTACCGACAGGCTGTTTCTGGACGAGGCAGGCGTTTACGAATTCGGGGGAAAAAAAATTGCAGCAAATCTTCTGGACGAAAGAGAGTCGAACATCTCTACCCGCGCTGTTGAGGGCATGCAGTACAAACGCAGCTTTGAGCGGACGAGCGTGGAAATAAGAAGGGAATTCAGGGACTACCTGCTGTTCGCAGCGCTTGCTTTTGTTATCGGAGAACTTATGCTTCTTAACAGGAGGGGTGAGTTGTGATGCAGTTTGAGCACCCGTATTTTCTGTTCTTCGTTGTTCCGTCGCTGCTTATGTTCTATTATTTTAAGAGGAAGCGGGCACTGCTGTTAAGCAGGTTTACCATAGTAGTGATGGTTTTATTGGCAGCTGCGGGACCTTTTGAAACGAGAGGGAGCATTGTTGAGGGAGATGCGAGGATAAGCATCCTCGTGGACAACTCCAGCAGCATGGAGCTTTACGGCGTGCCGGGCAGGATTCCCAATGCAACCTACTTTTCCAGCGGCAGCCGGACAGCGCTCGGTGACGCTGCCTTCCAGGGCATCGCTGCCGGCGGAGATGTTTTGATTTTCAGCGACGGCAGCAATAACTACGGGCGAGAGCTGGCGGACGTTGCGATGATTGCGAGAAGGATAAACGCAACCATTAGCGCCGTTGCGCTGACTCCTGAGAAAAATGACGTCGGTGTAAGAATAGAGGGAAACAAAAAAGTTCTACTCGATTCAGAGAACGAGTACAGGATAATTGTCGAAAAAGTAGGTAGCGATTCCTCTTACGTTCTAGAAGTCAGCGTTGATGGGCGGGCAGTTCTTTCCCAGAACGTTGTGCAAAAGGAGAAAATCAAGACAATTCCCTTCAAACACGCATTTAATTCCGGAGGGGCCCATGAGATTGAGGCAAGGATTACTGTCCATGACCACTTCGCCGAGAATAACGTATTCTACAAATCGGTTTATGTTGTCCCGAAACCCAGGATACTGCTCGTATCCGAAAGAGATTCGCCTCTTGCAAAAGTGCTGAGCGAGATTTACGATGTCGAGATTTCCAATCTTAGAAATCTCAAGAATTACGCTGCCGTTTTTCTGGACGATATACCTGCAAGCAAGCTGTCTAAGGAGGACGTAGCGCTTCTGAGAGAATATGTAGCAGAGGGCAATGGATTGGTGGTGGTCGGAGGGAGCAATTCCTATGAAAAGGGCGGCTACAGAGATTCTCTGCTTGAAACTCTTCTTCCTGTGAAGTCGATTAAATCGCAGACAATTGGAAAAGGTATCGGAGTGGTTATAGCAATCGACATTTCAGGCAGTACCCAAGCTTTGTTCGGCGAGGCGACGAAGGCGGATGTTGAAAAGGCGATAGCGGTCGGCTTACTCCGGGACCTGAACAAGGAAGATTTCCTGGGCGTTGTTGCATTCAATTCAGATTCCTATATCGTAGCTCCTTTCGACATGTACCCTGACAGAAAAGAAGTCGAAGAAAAAGTGGCGAGGCTTAGATTTGGGGGCGGTACAATCGTATACAGCGCCCAGATTATGGCAGACATTATGCTGAGCAATTTCTCAGGCAGCAGAAATTTCATTTTAATCTCAGACGGCGTTACCGCATATCCTGAGGTATCTCTGGAGAGAGCAAAAAGCACGGCTGCCCGGGGGATTAGAACTTATGCAGTCGGAGTCGGCTACGATACGAACGAAGCGTTTATGCAGCAGCTCACAAGCGCAGGAAACGGCCTGTACTTCAAGCCAGAGGAATACCAGCGCCTGAAGATAGTGTTCGGGGAGGAGGAAATTGAGGAGAGAGAAGCATACCCATTAGCAATAATTACCAAGAATCATTTCATAACCCAGAATGTTGCGCTCAATGCTTCCGTATACGGGTTCAATGAAGTTACTGCGAAAACCAATGCCCAGCTGCTTGCAGCCGCCGGAGGCAGCCCGGCCGTAACTGCCTGGAGGTTCGGGCTTGGAAGAGTCGTTTCCCTGACCACGGACAGCGGTGCAAAATGGTCTTCCCAGCTCTACAGCGGCGAGAATTCAAAACTCATCTCTGCAATAGCGAACTGGGCAATTGGAGACCCTGAGAAGGGGAGGGAAACGAAGATAGATGTTGAAGACGTGCGTCTCGGTGAAGCTCTGAATATTGCTGCCACTTCTTCAAAACCTCCAAAAATAAGCATGAATGGAGCGCAGCTCAGAGCCGCAGCTAGCGGCGTAAATTTATATCATGCTACCTTTACTCCCGACAAGCCCGGATTTTACCGCATAACTGCGAATAGCTATGCAGACGTTGTAGCGGTTAATTATCCAGTCGAATTCATGAACATGGGTTTCAACGAAGAACTGCTGAGAATAGCAGAGGCAACCGGCGGGAGAGTTTACTCTCCAAACGAAAACTATCTCGAAGAAATCACCAGGCTCGCAAAGGCGAGGACAAGGAGAACAGTCGTAGAAAAAGTTGACCTATCGCTGCCCTTTTTAATCGCAGCGTTTGCGCTCTTCTTTTTCGAGGTTGCGGTGAGGAGGATTAGGGAGATAAGGAGAGGTGCAAAGAAATTTAAATAAAAATAGTAGAAACTACATCATGATTGAGGAGGATATTAAGAAAGATATAAAATCATTCTTTTCTAAACCTGACCATTGGGTTTACCGATATGGAAATCCAACCCCGATGTGTAACCCGAATTCGCCATACCATAGAAAGCAGATAGAAGTTCTATTTGAGGATAAATATTTTCACTGGTTACGGACAGGGTGGTTAATGAACTAATTGACGAAGGTTTTTTGAAAATAGAAAGAAAAGATGGTGTGCATTTCGTTTATAGGTCAGATATTAGATATATCACAAGACAAATCAACGCCCGACTCAAAATAATCAAAAATTATTCCAATCCTATAATAACAAGAGCTCTCGGTGAGCATGCAGAGATGCTTTTCTCATTTCTTTTCAGAATTCACGGGTTTGAAATCAGGGGTAGGAATATTAATGAATTTAATGGAGTAAAATGGGAAACAACTAATCATGACTTAGACTTCATTATCGAGAAAGACGCGGTTGCTTATGGTGTAGAAATAAAAAACACCTTACCATATATGGAGAGAGACGAATTTGATATAAAACTAAAAATGTGCGAACGTCTTAATTTAATTCCGTTGTGGATTTTAAGAAACGCACCAGCGATTCAATTTGAGCAAATGAAGCCTTATAATGGCTTTATTTTGAAATTTAAGACACAAACATATCCTCTAGGACAAGAGCCGTTAGTCAAAGATATTTGGCAAAAAACGCGTCTTCCAATTGCAATTTGGAAAGAAATACCTAAAAGAATAGAAAATATATTTTTAAGCCAGCACAACCAAAGAATAGGAAAATAAACACATTTCTCCTCCAATTCCCCTATTTAATACATACTGATTATTGTCTAATTTCCATTTCTGCGTAGCTTGCCACATATATAACCTAGCGCTCATACCTCGAAGCAATAACCTTTCTGATTTCTTCTGCGATTTTTCTGCCTATGCCCCTGACTTTCTCGAGCTCTTCCTCGCTTGCGTTGAAAATACCCTGCACTGATTTAAATTCCTCCAGCAGTCTTCTCGCTATTGTTATATTCACCTTCGGCAGACCGGCAACGACGTACTCCTGCTGCTCCTCCAGGCTCAGCACTCTCTTTTCACCTCTGATCTGCACCTCGCCTTCCCTCTCCTCGTGCTCCCTCCTGACGATTGAGGCAATCATTGCTGCGGTTTCCTTTTCATCCTTTGTGAAAAGAATCGGAACTCCAAAATCTACTGCTATCGCTGCAAGCGCTCCTCGAATCGCATTTGGATGAATATCTCTTTTCGAGTACAGGCCCTCGCCTTCGATTATTAAAACTGGCCTCTGAAAGGTTTGCCTGAGCCGCAGAACCTGCTCGAGCAGGCGCTTGTCGACTATGCTCTGGAGAAAATCCTCAGCAGTTTTTCTCTCCACGCAAACCCTGTCGCTCAGGATATAATCCCCAACCTCCAGCCTTCGGGGCTTTGAGATTATCCCAAATTCGAGCAGTTCTCTTGCAACTGCAGATGAAAGCTCCCTCGAGTCAACTATAATGTTGTAGCTTTTCTCAAAGAAATCCTGCAGCTGCTTTTGCTCTTTCTCTTTGAGGTACAATGGTTTGTAGTACTTATTTTTCAGACTTTCAAGAACGCTGTGCATTCTCTTTTCCTTGCGGAAGCTGCTCCAGTAGAACCACTCGTCTCTCGTTTTCTTCGTCATCAGAACGATTACTCTGCCTGCCCTGCTCCTTCCTGTCCTGCCCCTGCGCTGAATGCTGCGAATCTCGCTCGGTATAGGCTCGTAGAAAATAACTAAATCTACCTTCGGGATGTCGAGACCTTCCTCGCCGACAGAAGTTGCTACTAAAACGTTGTACTCGCAGCTTCGGAATTTTTCCAGAATATCCAGCTGCTGCTTCTGCGTCAGTCCTTTGTCCTCTTCCTTCGAAGCCTGACCGACGAATCTCACCGGCTTGATACCGTCTATCTTATCGAGCCTTTCAACAATCTTCTGCGCAGAATCTCTGTACTGCGAGAAGACTATCATCTGCTTTCCTTTTTCTTTTTCAACGATTTCAGCGAGCACGTCCAGCTTTGGATGATGCATCTGCTGTGAGAGATTTTCAGTAATGCGAACAGCGCGCATGAATTTTACCTCACCGAGTAGATTTTTTACCGCCTTTGAGGAGCCCTTCTGCACTCTCTTGAAGTACTTTGCAAGGGTCGTCAGACCCTGCGTTTCAAGCAGCTCTATCGCATGGGCAACGTTTATGCAAGCTGCAACCTGTGAAAGTGCGATATAAAGCTCGGGCGCGGGCTGCGCTTTCGCAAGCTCTTCCTGCAGCTTGCCGCGAAGGACGAGCAGCTCTTTTTTAGGAATATTTATGTTCGATGAGCGTACTGCCCCAAGTTTTTTTAGATTCTCCAGCCTTTCTTTGAGAACGCTCTCGAGCAGCAGTTTTATTTTTTCAAAATCCTCAGGCAGCTCGACGCTCCGCCACTCTATTTCTATGCCCTTTATGTACGGCCTTACGTCCGGGTCTCGCTCTGTTCTGACTTCAATATTCTCAATGAACAGCTTTTCGCACACCTCGCCTATTTTTTCCTCCTCGCCCCCGGGAGAGGCTGTGAGCGCAAGTATTAGAGGCTGTAGTGCAGCCTCTCTGTACTTCTTTGCAATGAACGAGTAGGGATAGTCGCCTGTGCATCTGTGCGCTTCGTCAAATATAACAAGCGATACGTCCGCCAGGGGATACCTGCCCGAGATTAAGTCGTTCTCGATCACCTGCGGAGTTGCGCAGACTATTTTTGACTTCTTCCAGAGTGCGTCTCTCTCTTCAGGAGGCGTGTGTCCTGTGAAAACGTTTACCTCGCCTTCCCCTGCTTTCAAGAATTTCTTAAAACTCGCCGCATGCTGATTAACGAGTGGTCGAGTCGTGGAAATCATGAGTATCTTGCTCTCAGGAAACTTCGCTAATCTGTGCGCAGCCAGTAAAATCGCTATAACTGTTTTTCCGAGCGCAGTCGGCGCAACAACGAGAGTGTTGCCCTTGGCAGCGTTGCCCACGATAACTTCCTGATAGAGCCTCGACTCTATCGCGTTTTCCCTGACCAGCGGATGCGCCACGAACATGTAATTCAATAGATTCAAGGATATTAAACTATTTTTCGCAAAGCAAATTTTAAATAGATTGAATTTTTAACGATAATGGCAAGTGTTGGAGTAAGATATGTATCTGGTTATAGTACTTTTGATAGGGATTTTCAGCGGGTGTGTAGGAGAAGAAAAACCGGGCGGTATTGCAACGACCGAGGCGCCTGTAACGACGTCGCCTTCGCTTACGCCGGCGCCTGATACGACGCCTCCATCCGCAATTACTGGCTTAACCGCAATGGATGCCTACGACGGGAAGGTGGTTCTGAGCTGGAGCAAGAGCACCGCTGGAGACTTCAGCCATTATAACATATACGCAAGTAAATCAGAGATAGCAAGTGTTGGCGGCATGACGCCTGTTCACCAATTAAGAGACGTTGCAACGAATACCTATCAAGTGACCGGTCTTCAAATCGATACAAAGTATTACTTCTCTGTAACCGCAGCTGATAAAAGCGGCAATGAAAACAAGTTGGTAGCCAGTGTAAGCGCAACACCTGCTTCGATGCCGAGGGGAACTTCAGACCCGGAGATTTACGTGGATGTGTATCGCTCAGACAAAGCATGTGCCGGCACTACGCTGCTGCCGGACAACCACAACCCTGAAAGGCCCAGAATAATAGAGGTGAACATGCTGGGGGAAATTATTTGGGAATACCTAGTTCCGAAAGATTTGAGGCAGTATAATAATCCTGGATTTGACGTTGAACGGCTGCCCAATGACAACGTGCTGTTCGTGCTGCCGCGCAAAGGCGTGTATGAGATTAATCGTAAGGGCGATGTCGTGTGGTCGTACTTGGATACGAAAATATCCCATGATGCAGACCGCCTGCCAAACGGCAACACTATTTTTGTGTTCGGCGCTTATGACCAGATAAGCGATGCCCAGGTGAAGGAAGTAAATCCGAAGGGAGAGATTGTCTGGGCCTGGTATGCGAAAGACCACTTCAACAAGGCGCCTTATAAGGATATTCAGGACGAGGGCTGGACGCATACAAATGCGGTCACCAGACTGCAGAACGGCAACACGCTGATCAGTCCAAGAAATTTCAACTTCCTGGTCGAAGTCGACTACAAGGGCTCAGTCGTCAGGACCATCGGCGAGGGACTTCTGGAAGGTCAGCACGATCCAGAGGTTCTTCCCAACGGCAATATACTGCTCGCAAACCACCGCAGACCCCACACCGCAGTTGAAATCGACTCAAATGGCAAGATTGTCTGGCAGCATGTAATGCCCGACCGAGGCACCTGGCCAGTGAGAGACGCCAACAGATTGCCAAACGGCAATACCCTGATTACCGGGACAACGAAGATAATTGAAGTCACCGGAGAAGGAGAAATTGTCTGGCAACTTGCGCTGAAAGGTGTGACTTTTGAAAGAGAAAAGGCGGCAGGGTTGGGGTTCTATAAAGCTGAGAGGATAAGTCCGCACTGAGATAAAAGTTTACGAGGCTCTGCTTTGAAACATCCCTGTGCGACATAGTGAGTGTAAAAAGCTATATGAAAAAGGAAGCTATATTTCCTTTCGAATTTTATAGTCCTTGATTTGCATAGAAAACACAGGAAATATTCGTGCAGAATGCAAAAGTGTTTTATATATCGCGCATGTAGCAAAATGTTAGTATGGATAACAGAAAATATAAACAGAGCATATATTTCGATACCGATATTATAATTAACTACTTTAAGGAGGGGGATATTGGTAAACATGCAAGGAAAGTTATATCTCAAGCTAAAAAAATGTGTAAGAATCCCGAGGTAATTGTTAAAGTACCCTTAATTGTTCTTGGAGAGTTAACAATGATAAGTATGAAAAAGGAAAAAATAGACTTATCTAAGCTCTTAAAACGTGAGTTAGATGCCGAATTTACATCTCCGAATAAAGAGAGTTATACGATAGCCTTCCGATTAATGAATGAAGACAAGCTTTTAGAGGCAGCGGATTCTTTATTAGTAGCTCAGGCATTAACTGACAAGATTTCTGAATGGCTCATAACTACCGACACAAAGTTAATTAATAACCTCATAATCTCTAAAATCAAAGAAGAATTACGCAGCAAACTAAAAATATCTGATAGATTTGGTATTGGGTAAAATTTTATATGGCATTCCGAAGTTTTAATTCGCTGATAATTTTTCTTAACTCTTCATTCGTGGCGAAGGACTTGCTGTTTTTAACAAGTTTTATAGTAGTATCGTTATCTATGTTGTATTTTTCCTTCACCATCACAATCGTACTAGCTAATTCGAGCCATCGCTCACTCTTACCCTTAATAAGACTTACAAAATTATCATTGAGAGGGGCATCGATATACTCTCTGCTCAATTTATAATAATCATCAGCCAGCCCTGGAGAATAAGGGCCGCGTATATACAAATTATAATTATAACCTAAATCGAGCCCATACTTTCTCGCAAGGTATATGTATTTTTGAAGCTTAAGCCTATGATTAAATAAATCAGCCTTAAAATTTATAATATCTCTCCTCTCCAAAGCCTTTATAAAACCAACCAACTTCTTCATCCGCATCATATTTTACCTCTTAAATCTTACTATCTACTACTATTACTATATTTACTCTATTACTACAATTGAATTGTTAACATAATCAAAGTATATATACTTCATTAGATGAAAAGACTAAAAAATACTATCCACTTTTTTGGTTCATTTCCTAAACTCATATAAAAATTCTGCAGCAGTTTTACCTTTTAAATTAGGTGTAGAAATTATATGAGAAAATTGATAATGTTTCAATTTTTATTTTCTAGATTCATTTGTGCAACCATCTTTCAATCCTCATTTTACATATCGCAAAATTTATCAGTTGCTGAAGAGAAAAATATTTCCATGGCAACGAGGATTGGAAGGGTTGGAGATATAAAAGTCGGAAGGTACATAATAATCGAGGGCGAGCCCTGCGAGGTGGTGAGCGTCAAGAAAGAAGTAAGCCCTATAGGAATGGAAAAGCTCGCAGTCACAGCGATAGGAATCCTAGATGGAAAGGAGAGAAGCTTTACTGCGCCTCTTGATTCTGAGTGCGAATTTCTTGTGGTGGAAATAAAGAATGCTCAGATTTTAGCTGCTGACAACGAGAATGTCCACTTGATAGACATGAGGACAGGGAAAAGATTTCAGGTAAAAAAACCAAGAGGAATAGAGAGCGAATTGAAGGCGGACACGCGGGTCGAATACATAGAGGTAATGGGAATTCCGAAATTAACAAAGATGGGTCTGCAAAATATTCACAGCTATACGTAGCATGTTTGACCCACTACGTCTATGTGCTAGTACTCAAATATCACGTACTCCGGAATTCTTTTCAGCAGCATGCCTTCCAGAACCACGGGCTGCATATGCGCAGCCAGTTTTAGAGCTTGCTCTAATTTGTACTCCGAGTCAGAATATATTTCAAACAGCACATCGCCCCTCTCCACTTTTGTGCCTCTGGTTACATTCAATAAAATTCCTGCCTCTTTGTCCTTTGGCGCACCCGCAGCGCGGGAAATCTGAATAATTGCCCTGTTTGATATGTGCGTTACATATCCGCTTCCATTAGAGATTATCTTTTCAGAGAATTTCCCTACTCTGATATCGTTTGAGGTAACTCTGGCATCGCCACCCTGCTCTGCGGTTATTTCCTTCATTTTTTGCAGCGCTTTTCCGGAGCTGAGATACTCTAGGGCTACTTCTTTTCCCCTGCCGCGCGCTGCCACTCCTCCGGCCTCCAGGATTATTCCGGCTATCTCTGTGGATTTTTCTATCACGCTGCTCGGAACTTTATTCTCCCCTCCTTCAAGCGCTCTTAACGCCTCTCTTGCCTCCAGGGCAGGACCAACTGCGCGGCCTATCGGCTTATCTCCATAAGTTATTGCGCATTCCACGTTTATACCCAAGCGCTCTCCAAGCTCCATGAAATCCCTTGCATATTTCTTTGCCTCCTCCATGCTCCCGATCTTTGTTTCCTCTCCCATAGGCAGGTCGATGACAACAAAATTAGCTCTTACCGCATATTTCTTTGCCATAACGCTGCAGAGAGCTAAGTAGTGCGGGTCTATGGCGAGAGGATACTCTACCTGAATAAAAATGTCGTCCGCAGGTGCGAGATTTACGCCGCCGCCCCAGGCAATTACGCCGTTTGTTTTGTTTACGATTTCCTCGATTTCTCTGGCATCGAAAGTTACCGGAGCGAGAACTTCCATTATATCAGCCGTACCGCAGGCGCTCGTTATTGCTCTGGAAGAGGTCTTGGGTATTGTAAGTCCGGCCGCAGCCACTATCGGAACAACGAGCAGGGTAATTTTGTTTCCCGGCACTCCTCCGATGCTGTGCTTGTCGAATATCGGCTTCTTCTTTAATTCCAGCATTTCCCCGCTTTCTGCCATTTTTTTTGCGAGAAAAGCAGCCTCCTCTATGCTCATCTCGTTTATATAGATGGCAGAAACAAAGGCGGCGAGCTCTATTTCGCTCAAATTATTTGCGATTACATCCTTGACGATAGCTTCGTATTCGCTTTCTGTCAGGGCAATACCTTTCATTTTTTTCCGTATGTAATCTACAGACCTCGGTCTCTCTGCGGGCACTACCGAAACTTTCTCCCCATCCTGGATTTTGCTTACTGTGAGGAAATCCCTGGAGATTCCTATCTCCCCTTTCTTTACAATAGTTTTTGTGGTGTTTAGAAAAGCGACTATTCCCCTGCCGTCCAGAAAAATCTTTACCCTATCTTTTGAGTAGAGGCCCAAATCTCTCGCATCTTCGTCGTTCAGCGTTACTTCAAGCCTGCCTATCTCCATATCATGGAGTTTCACTGTTAGTATCTTTTCCATTTTCCTTCACATTATTTGTAGCTCCTTGCTTATAAATTTAGAAGAAGTGCTCCATGCCACGCTGCGTTTTGCGCCTCCTAAGCTTGGAGACTATAAACTCCTGAAATTTTTCAAGACTCTTGAATTTCAAATTTTTAATCGCCTGGAAGTTCCAGTCCGTCGC
>JACRDW010000103.1 GCA_016212785.1 Methanobacteriota archaeon
AGGATGCCGGTGGGATAAATTGCAGGGTGCGCAGGGTCGCTCTTTGGACCTTCTCTCGGCTTCAGCATTTCCTTCTTCAGAACTGCATCCGCATAATCTCTGAATTCTGCAGCCTCTCTTAGACTGTGCAAGATTCTCTCATATCCTATCGCGGGGGGCAGCTTCTGAGAGGACGTTCTCGGGTATGAGATATAGCCGCCCTCGTACAGCGTCTGCGCAATCTGCTGGGTTTTTTTAGGGATAAACCCAAAAATTCTATAAGCTTCTGTCTGCAGCGTTCCTAAATCGAAAGGAAAGGGTGCGGGCTTTCTGACCTCTTTTTTCTCAACCTCTTTTACAAGCGCTTCCCTGCTTTTCGAATTCTCCAGAATTCTTTTTGCGTCGCTCTCGTCGAATATCCTGCCTTTGACGTGCTGCGCCTTTACTTTCTTTCCTTTAGCATCTAAGTCAGCATAGATTTCCCAGTATTTTTCTGGTTTAAATGCACGAATTTCTTTCTCTCTCTGCACAAGTAGCGCAAGCGCAGGTGTCTGTACCCTGCCCGCGCTTATCGTTGTGAACTGCCTGTTCGCAACCTTTGCAGCAAGCGTTAGAGCACGTGAAGTATTTATACCCCAGAACCAGTCCATTATGTGCCTTGCCTCGCCCGCATCCACGAGCTTTAAATCCACGCTGCCCGGATTCTTGAAAGCGTTGAAAAGCTCTGCGCCTGTTAAAGTGGAGAATTTCATTCTCAGCACTTTGTGCTCCTTCGGCATGCAGGCAAAGCGCAGGGCATTGTACCCAAGAAGCTCCCCTTCAATGTCGTAGTCTGTCGCTATGTAAAACTCGTCGGCGGTTTTCCCAAGCTGCGACAGAACTTCGATGTACTTCTTTACGTACGCCTTGGACTTGTCAATTTTATAGAGGGGCTCCCATCTTATCTCAAAGACCGGGTAGCCCCAGCCAGAGTTTTCCTGCATGAGAGAGTACAAGTGTCCAGCAGCTGACGCTACGAATATTTTGTCGCCGTTCGAGGAAATCTCGTAGTACGTAACCCCTCTCTCCCTTTTTGCAGAATATTTTTGAGCGATGGACTGCGCTATCCTCTGGCTGACCTTTGGTTTTTCTGTTATTATTAGCGTTTTCATTTGTAGTTGCTGACTACGTTGGAGTTTTTAAAGCTATCGCAACCTTTTTAACAATAGCAGAGAAAATGAAAAGGCATGCAAGTTGCGCAGAGGATTAAAAACCTCCCCCCTTATTTGTTCGCTGAGCTGGACAGGAAAATTTCAAAGGGAAAGAAGGCTGATAGAGACGTTATAACCTTTGGGATGGGCGACCCTGACTTACCGACGCCGGGGCACATAATCGAAGCCTGCTGCGAGGCAGCCAAAAAACCAGAAAATTATCGCTATCCGAGCTACGAGGGCATGCCCGAATTTCGAAGCGCGGTTGCAGAGCGCTGCAGGAGGGATTTTAACCTGAAATTCGACCCGCGGAAGGAAGTAATAGCGCTCATAGGCTCTAAAGAGGGCATCCATAACATAAACTTTGCATTCGTTGAAAAAGGCGATGTGGTGCTCTATCCTGACCCGGGCTACCCTGTCTACAAAACTGGTGCGCTCTTCGCAGGAGGCGAACCATTTGCGATGCCGCTATCAAAAGAAAACAATTTTCTGCCAGATTTGGAGGTAGTACCTAAGCAGAAAATAAAAAAAGCAAAGCTGCTCTGGATAAACTATCCAAACAATCCCACGGCCGCGATTGCAGACAAGGCGTTCTACGAAGAGGTCGTAGATCTCGCAGCCGACAACGAAATCGTAGTTTGCTCTGACGAGGCTTACTCAGCTGTTGCCTTCGACGGCTACAAGGCGCCCTGTTTCTTGGAAGTCAAAGGAGCAAGAGAAGTCGGCATCGTTTTTGACTCGCTGTCAAAAACCTACAACATGACCGGCTGGAGAATCGGCTTTGCCTGCGGCAGCGCTGAGATTATCGAAGCTCTGGGAAAAGTGAAGACGAACGTTGACTCAGGGGTTTCGCAGATAATTCAGGAGGCAGCTATCGCCGCGCTTCTCGGCAGTCAAGACTGCGTTAAGCAAAACATAAGAATTTATCAGGAGCGCAGGGACGTTTTGTCAGCGGTTTGAACGAGCTCGGCTTGAGCTGCGAAAAACCGAGGGCAACTTTTTATGTCTGGCTCGAGGTTCCGAACCGCAGTTCTCTCGCATTTGCGAATATGCTGCTTGAGAAAGCAGGCATTGTTTGCACCCCGGGCATCGGCTTCGGAAAATACGGCGAGGGATTCGTGAGATTTGCGCTCACGCAGCCAGTAGAGAGAATTAGAGATGCGCTGGAGAGACTGGAGAAGGTGGTGTAAAAATCGAGTTTCTTGAAATAACCGAAGAGGAGAAAAAATTAATAAACCATCAATAAAATCTATTATACAATGAATGTGGAAAAAATTAGGCAAGAGATTGGGGGACTCATTGAAAAATATAATAAGGTTGTAGAAGAAAAAAGAGTTGCCAGCTACAACGAAGAAATGACTAAGAAAGATTTTATTCTCCCTCTTTTTCGTGCTCTTGGCTGGGATGTTGAAAACTCTAATGAAGTTACAGCGGAAGAAAAGATATCCAAAAAACGGGTTGATTACGGCTTCAGAATTAACGGGATCCCAAAATTTTTCTTGGAGGCAAAGTCGTTAGGAGAAGACCTTGAGGAAAAGAAATACATTGCACAGGCGATAAACTATGCCTGGCACAAAGGCTGCACTTGGGCGGTTCTCACGAACTTTGAATACGTAAAAATCTACAACGCTGAAGTTAAAACAGAGAGCCCTTGGCACACTCACCTTAAAACAATCCCTTGCAGGGAATTTTTGGACAGGTTTAATGAACTGTGGCTATTATCAAAAGAAAGTTTTGAGCAGGGCTTGCTGGATAAAGAAGCAGAGAGGTGGGGAAAGAAGGCAAAGAAAATCTCTGTTGACAAACAGCTTTTGGCAGACTTTACAAGATTCAGAGAATTGCTTTCAAAAAACATAATAAAACTGAATCAAAGCAGGAATTTAACAGAAGATGATTTAGACGAATCTGTGCAGAGGATTCTGGACAGGCTGATTTTCATAAGAAACTGCGAGGACAGAGAGCTTGAAGCCAAAGCTCTGATTTCCGGCTTCAGGGAGTGGGAGAGCAGGGGCAGAGGGCAGTTAATAAAAAGTTTGCGGGAGGTCTTTAGTTATTTTGACGAAACATATAACAGCAAGCTTTTCCAGCAGCACCTGTCCGACGATTTGGAAATAGACAACGAAGTCCTGCACGAGATAATCGAAGGGCTTTATTATACCAAAGATAAGTCTGTTTCTTATGATTTTTCAGCCATCGAGGCAGACGTCTTGGGCAACATATACGAGCAGTATTTAGGGCACATCCTGAAAAAGAGCGAAAAAAGGGCAAAGCTTACGGAAAATCACGCACACAGAAAGGAGCAGGGGATTTACTACACGCCCACTTACATCGTTGATTACATCGTCAAAAACACAGTCAGAGAATCCTGCAAAGACAAAACGCTTGAAGATATTTCCAAAATCAGGATTCTTGACCCTGCCTGCGGCTCAGGCTCTTTTCTTATTAAGGCGTTTGACGAGCTGTATTCGATGGCAAAGGAGAGAATCAGAAGCGGAGAAAAGTCCGGCATCTTCAAAGAGCTGAGGCAGGACGGAGAGCTTTACTTGGGACAGAAGTTCGAGATCGTCCTCAAAAATATCTTCGGCGTTGACCTGGACAAGAAAGCAGTAGAAATCGCACAGCTCTCGCTCCTGCTCAAACTGCTTGAGAACGAAGGCATAGGTCACAAAGGCGGCAGGCTATTACCCGTCATCCAGAACATAAAAAACGGAAACTCCCTCATCGACGACGAAGCAGTCGCAGGAGACAAAGCCTTCAAGTGGGAAGAACAATTCGAAGAAACAATAAAAGAAGGTGGGTTTGATGTTGTAATTGGGAATCCACCTTATTTACAAATGCAAAAGATGAAGCAACCAGAAAAATCAACA
>JACRDW010000106.1 GCA_016212785.1 Methanobacteriota archaeon
CCCCAACGTTCAAATAATCTTTATCCCGAACATGTTCGGAAAAGTATATTATTGCAAATATACAAATAAAATAGAGGACTCGCATTTCTTGCGGTGTTAGTGCCGATTGCGCTGGTAGGCTACAGCAGCTATTCTGCGAATAAGGAATCTTTAGAGAAGCAGGTGCTCGATGATTTAGCCCTAGTTGCGGAGGCTTACGAGGGGCACGTTTACCATTTCTCTGAGCTGGCAAAGCGCAGGACAGAAGACTTCAGCTCAGACGGCTACATAAGAGATTCCCTTGAGAAGATTGTCAAGGGCGACCCAAGCGCAGCGAAGAACCTGAACAGCCACTTGCTCAAAAACAAGATGCCTCTCGATAAAACAATTCACGGCATAAACGTTATTGACTTGAGCGGCAGAGTTGTTGCATCCACTGATGAGCGCGAGATAGGAAAGGACGATTCTGAGCACGAGTACTTCATAAAAGGCAGGAAAGGGATTTACGTAAGCGACGTTCACATTTCGCACCATTTTGGAGAAAAAGTTAGCATCGTAGTCTCCGCCCCTCTTACCAGCAGGGAAACAGGGGCTTTGTTAGGCGTCATAACAAATCATATCGAAATAACTGAACTGAACAAGATTCTGACCGGAGAATTCCAGGTCGAACACGGAGCTATTTCCGTAGAGAGGGGAAGGAGAAAAACGCTCGAGATTTATTTGGTTAATAAGGATAAATTAATGATTACAGAGTCGAGATTCATAGAAAATGCGGTCTTAGCTCAGGTGGTTGATACTCTGCCTGTTCAGAAATGCGCAAGGGGAGAGGAAACCACAGGCGTTTACAGGGATTATCGCGGCGTAGAGGTTGCAGGCGCTTCGATGTGCCTGCCTGAGAAGGGCTGGACGCTTTTGGTTGAAATCGATACTGAGGAAGCATTTGCGCCGCTTGCAGATTTAAGGAAAATAGCATTTGCTGCAACTCTAGCTGTCATCGCTCTGGCAGGAATTCTCACCTATGCATTTTCGAGGAACGTAATCAAGCCAATCATTGCCTTAGACAATGCGGCAGAAGAGATAGCTAAGGGCAATTTTGATGCTCGAGTCGATATTAAAACAGGAGACGAGATTGAAAACCTTGCCTCTGCCTTTAATACGATGACAAAGCAGCTTAAGACTTCGTACGCAGAGCTGTGGAATACAAAGGAATATCTTCAGAACATTATTTCGAGCGCAAACGATGGAATAATCGTCATAGACAAAGACTACGTTATAAAGGATGTGAATCCGGCTGCCTTGGAAATGGCGAAGTGCGAAATCGTTGGAAAGCACTGCTATGAGGCGAACCACGCCGAAAGCGAGCCCTGTAAAATTGTATGCCCTGTGAAGGAAATCTTTGAAAAAGGAAAGCCGATAGAACTAACGCACACGCACATAGACAGCACGGGAAATCCATATATCGTGGAAATCTCTGCCGCACCAATAAAAGACGAGAAGGGCAATGTTGTAAGCGTGCTGGAGGTAGCGAGAGATGTTACGGAGCGCAGGAGAGCTGAGGAAGCACTGAGGCAATCGCACCAGAAATATGAAGGACTCGTTAATTCCATTGATGGTATCGTCTGGGAAGCGGACGCCCGGACCTTTCAGTTTTCCTTTGTTAATAAGCAAGCCGAACGACTTCTCGGGCATCCCATTGAGCGCTGGCTCACCGAACCGACGTTCTGGAAAGACCACATCCATCCAGATGATCGGGAATGGGCTGTTAGCTTTTGCGTAACAGCAACAAAAGAAAAAAGACCTCATGAATTTGAGTATAGAATGATTGCTGCCGATGGGCGCATAGTATGGCTGAGGGACATTGTCGTCGTAGTTGTTGAGAACGACCAACCCGTAAAACTACGGGGGGTGATGGTGGACGTTACGGAGCGCAAAAAAGCTGAAGAACGGCTCAAAAAAGCGCACAGCGAGCTCCAGCGTGCCTACAAAGAGCTTCAGAGCCTTGACGCTCTCAAGAGCGACATAATCTCCAACGTTTCTCACGAGCTTCGCACGCCAATAACAATCATAAAGGGCGCACTCGACTTAGCAGTGGACGAGAAAGACGAGGAAAAAAGAAAAGAGCTGTTCACAATGGGTATGAATGCGCTGCTCAAGCAGAACAGAATCGTTGGCGACTTAGTTGCAGTCGCAGAATTCCACAAGGGGAAATATAAGCTGAATCTGGAAAACGTAAACATAGGCTATATCGTGCTGCTTGTTGAAAAAGAAATGGAATACCACGCTGGGAGAAGCAGCGTGAAAATAAAAACAAAAGTGGAGGAAAACCTGCCTGAAGTAAAGGCAGATTTCGATGCGATAAAGCACGTGCTCACGAATCTCGTGGAGAATGCTATAAAATTTAACAAACCAAAAGGAGAAGTTCTGATTGAGGCGAAGCAAATAGAAAATGCCTTGCAGGTGAGCGTTGCTGATACAGGCATTGGAATCGCAAAGGAGAACCTGGAGAGGATTTTTTCTCCTCTTACGCAGCTCGACCCGAGTGCATCCAGGAAGTACGGCGGCACAGGCACTGGGTTGGCTGTTGCGAGGAGAATCGTTGAAGCGCACGGCGGCAAAATCTGGGCTGAGAGTGAGGTCGGTAGGAGGAGCAGGTTTTACTTTATGCTGCCTATAGGAAGGCGAGTTACAGAAACAAAATCAGATGTTAAGTAAATACACATATTTTACGTAAGTGATAAAAATGGTTAACATGACGCTGAGCATACCGCAGGAGCTTCACAAAATTATGAAGAAGTATTCGTACATCAAGTGGAGCGAGGTTGCAAGGCAGGCTATATTGCAGAGAGCAAAGGACTTGGAGCTGCTTGAAAAAATTGCGGCAAGAAGCACTCTGACAATGAAGGACGTCGAAGAGCTTGACGAGATAATAAAGAAAGGGCTTGCGAGGAGACATCGTGCAACGAGCTAGGTGTGTTTGTGAACCTCATTGTAGACGCAAATGTAATAATCGCTGCAATGGTTAGAGATTCTGCTGTGAGAAGGCTTATGCTAACCCTCCCCTTCAAATTCTACTGCCCTGATTTTGCCTTTGAAGAAATAAACAAACATCTATCGCTGATAAGCAGGAAAAATTCTCTGAGCATTGAAGAAAATAAGCGATTTCTAAAAACTCTGTCCAAGTACATGAAAACCGTTGAATACGAGCTGTACCGTAGAAAGTTGCCTGAGGCGGAGGAGATAATCGGAGGCATCGACGAAGGAGACGTACCTTACATAGCCCTTGCTCTGTCTCTCAATAATGATGGCATCTGGACCGAAGACCGGCACTTTTCAAGGCAGAATAAAATAAAAATTTGGAGTACAGAAGACCTGCTAAATAGATTCGGACGTCTGTTATTTTTGCCACGATAAGATAGGAAGCTGCCTATTTCTCCTTAAAATAAGAGCCCATGATTTTCTTCTGCCCCGCCCTGAGTATTTCTGAGAGCGTTGAAATCGAAACGTTGAAAATCTTCGCAAGCTCTCGGATGCTGATTCTCTTCGGGTAGTCGAAGTATCCCTTCTCGAAGGCTATGCGTATTATTTCTTCCTGCCTCGATGTGAGCATTTCTCTGTCCTCAACTTTGGTGATTTTAAGAACTTTCACCTCGTATTTCTGCAGTTTTTTCAACAGCTCCCTGAGCGCTTCCTTTCCAGCGAAAATCAGAGTCCACTCTATTTTGTCTCCCTTCGCTGCCGCAGAAGTCAGAAAGCAGTCGGAGCCTACCAGTGTTCTGCATGCCGGGCACTCCAGGGTCGAAACGAGAGCGAGCAGCCTGCCTTTTTCCATCAGACTTACGTCCATGCTGCTCACCAGAGGATTCCTTCGAATGTCCTCCGCTAACTTATCCAGATAATCCTCGCTCACGCTGATTTCTGCCAAATCCTGAACTCCGTTTTTCCCGAAAGGCTTGCGCTCGATTATTTTAATTCTCGCGGGATATTTTCTGGAAATCTCTGCCATCCAGTTCTCAGGTATTTTTATCTCCAGCGTTGCCTCCATCATTTTTATGCCTTCCTTATCAAAACCCTCCAAAACCCTTCGGGTTGCTTTGCTCCTTTCGCCTCATAGCCTCTCTGCTCCAGTATGCGATACATCGGCAGGGGCTCTATCTCGACGAGGAGGGTTAAAGTATCATTTTCCTTCAGCTGCGCCAGCCTGCTGAAAATCAGCGGCGGTCTCTCGTGGTGCGGTAGCCCGCGAACATCCAGAATTTCGCTCATCGATTTAAAATAAACGTTCCAGTATTAAAAATTAGAGGTAAGACACGGACGTAAGGGGGTCAAGTACGTTGGCATTAATGACCCCTTACGTCAACTTAAAGGAGGCTACTTTTTCCTCCTATACAGCGCATACAATGCCAGCGGCAGCGC